>NZ_JBHILX010000020.1:1777-12683 GCF_042193585.1 Bartonella sp. PS7NMGDW | reverse complement strand
AGTATACGGATGAGAAAGTTTCTCATATTGTAAAAGATGGAGTTAATGAGGCTAATTCGTATACGGATATGAAGTTTTCGACATTAAGTTATGCTGTTGAGGATGTTCGAAAAGAGGCAAGACAAGCAGCAGCTGTTGGTTTAGCGGTAGCTGGTTTACGCTATAGTGATATTCCTGGAAAATTAACAATCGCATTTGGGAGTGGTTTGTGGCGCAGTCAATCTGCTTTTGCTTTTGGTGCAGGTTATACTTCAGAGAACGGTGATATTGGTTCCAACTTGTCAATTACCACTTCTGGAGGGCACTGGGGTATAAGTGCAGGGGTTAATGTGATACTCAACTAATAAACGATTAAATCCATAAAATTGAATTGCCTTTTTCTTATTTAAGAAAAGGGCAATTTTTTTACCTTCTTCCAGAGTTCTCTAAAGCTATTCTAAATGTAAAAACTCTCGTAATTATATAAAATCCGAATATAAAAAGCTTATTACAAATTTTGTTGAGAATAAAAGACCTTAGTGGTAAAGATTCAAAAAATTGATTGCTATTTTTCTTTGATAATTAGGTAATAATCTTATTGCTCTATCCTATTATTTTGATTTATTAAAATGCTTCAAGCAATGTAAATACGAATATACCCTTTATTAAAAGAAGACAGTTTTAGCTTTTATTTGCGTATAGTTTTAAATGTATGCTTTATGTTGATATCGTTATAACTTTTCATTGAAAGTCTTGTTTTTTAAATGACAAATTATCTTAAGAATAGAATAATTCAAAATATTATGTTTTTTTAATCAGTTTCCTTTTTTGTAGCTTCATAGTAAAAGTTTAATTTCTCCAAATTGTTTTAATCTAATTACGAGTATGAAAAGCAAATAGTGCAAATTTTTACAATTCAAAATATGTCTTTTTATGTTTTAGACATGGTTTTTTGTTAAGGGTTTGTTATGAAAAAATTATTGATCATATTCAAGGGAAATAGCTCAAGTTTTCAGCGTTTATTTTATCGGTTGTTTGTAGCAACGTTTTCATTGGGAGTTGTGATAGTTGTTTTTTTATCGAATGCTATTCCTGTTTTGGCGAAAAATTGATATAATAGAACAGCTGCTTCAAGCCATGGAAAAAGCAACAAAGAGCTATTCTCAAGGAAAAATGCTCCTTTCTGTGTATGCTAACTCTAACAGCATTGGGGCTCTCTCAAAAGGTTTTGATTTATTAAAAGCAAGTTATTTAACAGCACTTAATACAGCAGCAATGGCACCAATAGTGGATGATTCTACAGAAGTGGCTATATCAATTTTCTCGTCAATACGCTTTCTATTAAGAGTAAGGATGGTTTTAGTGAGAGATTTCTTACCGATTCGCAATTGGTTATGAACAATAACTCTACAATTACAATGAGTTCTGAAAACAACGAAGATGCAAGGATTATCGATGGATCTGACACCTTGCGACATGATTTCATTACAAGAATGCAACGATTTACAGGTATGCAACGTACTCCAAACACAAGTATTGCTTTAGGTAGTGGAACGCAAGGGGAAAAAGAATGGAGCGTTACTGTAGGCAATATGGCTCACGCTTTGGGGAAAAGCAGTGTCGCAATAGGTGGTGAATATAATAAGAAGAGCAAATATGGAGATAATAATTATACAACTGCGAAGAGTGATTATTCAATAGCTGTAGGAGCCGTTTCTAAAGCCCTAGGGTATGGTTCGATTGCTCTTGGGTGCATATGCATTTTCTCAAGAAGCTATTTTATAGGTTCCTATTCTAACGTGACGGTTGATGGGGTGTTGCTATCGGGAACAACTCTGTACCTGGTAGGGCTGCTGGCGTTTTTGGGTATATGTCTCTTCTGCAAGGACCGGCTAAAAACACCGAATCTCAATAGAAAAGTACGAAAGGTGAAGTGAATATTGGTATTCTTAGTAAGAACATAACGCGACAAATTATAGGCGTAGCAGCTGGTAGCAAACCTGCCGATGCAGTGAACCTTAGACAGTTGCAGGATTTAGAAGAAGTCGTAAGAAAAAAGGTTGGAAACTGTCTATTGCTGGTGAGACAGCTAAAGATTTTGGTGCCAGATAGTACAATAAATTTTCATTCGGAGGAAGTAATCTCAGGGTTACAAAGAGATAAGGACGATGAAAATAAGCTCATATTTGGTTTGGCTAATGACATAGTATTGAAAAGCATAACATTAGGAGAGAAAACAAAAGTAGATGCAATAGGCTTAGTAATTATTGATGGCCCGCAAATAACTACCGGTAGTATTAATGCGGCAAGTAAAAAGTAACAAATGTTGCAGAAGGAACTCGCAATACTGATGCAGTGAATTTTTCACAACTGAAGGAAGTAAAAAAATAAGTAGCAGTGAGTATTTTTGTAAAACAGGAAACAGCAACGAAACACATTACCATTGGTAAGGATATAGATGGTGATAAAATTGATATTGCGAATAAAAGTGATAAATTACGGATAATTTCTGGTGTTAAGAAAGCAAAGAGAGATAAAGCATCAATGATGCTGTTAGTAAAAAAACAGCTTGAAGAAAGTTTAGAGAAACTTGCTAATGATTCTGCTGTTGTTTATTATGATAAAGCAAATAATGAAAATGGCACTATTAATAGGGCACTATTAATTATGAAGGTGTGACTTTTGGAAAAACTACAGCTCCCGCTGCACTTCATACTGTAGCAAATAAAATTACGAAAAATTCCACTGATGTTGTCAATGGCGGTCAGCTTTATTCATTGGGTGATAAAGTTGCGAAATCTTTAGGTAGTGGAGCATCTTGTAGCGACGGTATTTTTACAGCTCTTACTTATAAATTATCATCAGATTGATGAAAAAGGTACGGTAATAGAGAAATCATATAGCCACTCTAACTTATTTTACAAGTCTTGATGACAATATCAAGAATATCAATAATCGTATTAAAGGAGTCTCTGAGGGGATGTGCAGGATTCTTTGTCATGGAGCACAAAGGATCAAGCTTTTGTTGCAAAACATGGAGAGAAGCAAGAAAACAGCAAGATCACATCCCTTTCGGCAGGAGCTATTACAAAGAGTTCCACGGATGCTGTGACGGGGTGGACAGCTTTATTCACTAAATCAAACGCGTGCAAAATATTTTGGCGGTGGTGCTAGATATGAGAATAAAGAATGGACAGTACAGAGTTTCAAGCTGAAAGTTTTCAAAGATGATGGAACCTTTGAAGAGAACAGCTATGATAATATTGCAGCAGCTTTTGCTGGCATAAATAGTGTTTTCGCGAAGCTTCATAATGAAATTTCTGGCAACATCGAGAAAAATGCTTTGTTATGGAGTAATGGAGCAGGGGCATTTGTGGCTCGGCATGGAAAAGACGAAAAAAAAGCTATAACGATATTGCTAATGCATTTAATGCAGGTCGTGGCGTTGATAAGAATAAGAAGGCGAGTAAGATTATCAATGTAGAGGTAGGGGGGTGGGAAGGTAGGAGAAAGCTCGAAAGAAGCAGTAAATGGTGGTCAGTTATATGATTATACGAAAAAGCAGACAGATATGATTCTCGATAAAGCGAAAGAATATACGGATGAGCAAGTTTCTCATCTTGTAAAAGATGGAGTTAGTGAGGCTAATTCGTATACGGATATGAAGTTTGCAACGTTAAGTTATACTGTTGAGGATGTTCGGAAAGAGGCAAGACAAGCAGCAGCGATTGGTTTAGCAGTGTCTAATTTAAGTTATGATGATACTCCTGGAAAAATCAGTCTATCATTTGGTGGTGGTTTATGGCGCAGTCAATCCGCATTTGCTATTGGCGCCGGTTATATGTCAGAAGATGGAAAAATCTGCTCCAATCTCTCCGCAACGAGTTCTGGTGGTCATTGGGGTGTAGGTATTGGGCTTAATTTAATACTGAACTAGATAAGCAAAAAACTTTTCTTAAATATGCTCTTTGCCCTTGCCTCATCAAAGCGGGGGCATTTTAGTAAAAAGCTTTCATAAATCCTCTAATGAAGTAAAAAATCTTATTCACGAAAAATAAACTGATGCCTAAACGGATGATCAATAGGTACAAAAATTATATCTCTTTCAAAGAGGTCAAAGCTAAAAACGACACACAACCTTTGATAGAAAAAACGAAATTAATTCTAATATTAAGTGTTTTTTTACCTTCCTTAAATTGACTTTCACGAACTTGCCTCTAACTACCCTCTAAAGACGCTGTAGAAACAACAGTTTATGTCTTAATTTTATTTATGTCCTAAAACACGCTGTAAAAGCAGGAACACGCAAGGGAAATAAGAAAGCTTTAGAGTTCTAGAGCATACCTTTTTTGTGTTTTTAATCTATTATTATGAGGGGGTATTATGAAAATATATACTACACAAAATCTACGTGATTTGAGTTTTTCTCGTTCACATCATCGATCATCATTGTTTAAAGTAGCTTCGTTAGGAACTGCGGTGGCATTATTTTTATCGAATGCTTCTCCTGTTTTTTCAGCAAATCTCGATTTAACAAAAGCATCTCTTGAAAATGTGAAGAATGCTGCCGTGGTTTATCCGCAAAGTACTCTTTCTGCTTATAATGATTATACAAGTGGTATGGGGGGGGAAAATTCTGTCATAAATGTTTTAACAGTCGACGGAAGGTCTGTATGGAAAGATGCGCAAAATATCTTTACAGTGGGTGGCGCTGTTATTTTAGATCCAGAGAAATATACGGCAAAGGGGAAAAGTGTTGCTATAGACTCTACAGCGCACGCTTTAGGACTAGGTAATATCGCGATAGATGCCGGATATAATAACCAAGATGATATTAGGGATGCATTCTTAAATGCTTATTCTTCACGAGTGAGGGCCGATAGTAATGAAACTGTTATGGGGTCTGGGCCTGAAACGCGGGCGTATGGAAAGGTTATTCTTGGGGACGGTTCTTCGAGTAAGGCGGGTGCGGGTGCTCCCGGTTTCGATTTTCTCACTAAAAGCCCGTCAAAGGTAGATAATGAGATATGGAAAAGTAATGCGGGGCCAGCAACTATTGGTAATGATGTAAATAAGATGACGCGCCAGCTTGAAGGGGTGGCAGCTGGTACTTATAGTACTGATGCTGTGAATGTTGCGCAGTTAGGATCATTACAAAAATACGTAGACCAAGGTTGGAACCTATCCGTTGGGGGTAAAGATGCTAAAGCCGTTGGTATAAAAGATACTGTAGATTTGTCAGTTGCAAGTGACAACCTTACGATTACAAAAGGTGCGAAAGACAATAATGTAAAATTTGATCTAGCTAAGAATATTACAGTGGCAAGTGTCACTGCAGGGAACGCCTCTATGAGTAGTGATGGCTTTCTGTTTGCTGATGGGGCTAAAATAACTGTGGATGGTATTGATGCTGGCAATAAACAGATTACAGGAGTTGCAAACGGAGAAGAAGATACTGATGCAGTGAATTTTGCGCAGCTACAAGAGATAAAAAATCAAATAGCAGCAAATAGTCTTGTCAAGCAAGATGGTGGAGAAGAAGGTCGTATCACCATTGGTATAGCAACAGGGGGGTCTGAAATCAATGTTGCAAACAAATCGGGTGAAGATAGGATAATTTCCGGTGTGAAAGAAGCAGTTAATGATGATGAAGCTGTTAATAAAAAACAACTTGATGGTGAAATTGCAGATATCACGGACAGTATTAAGGTCATTAAAGAAGCAAATAGCTTTGCGGTTCTTTATGATAAAGATGCAGATGGCACCATTAATTATAATAGTGTGACTTTGGGTGGTGATAAGACTACGGCACCAGTTGCTCTCCATAATGTACAAGCTGGTACAGTTGCAGAAGGGTCGAATGATGCAATTAATGGCAGCCAGATTAATAAAATATCCGCAGATGTAGCAGGCATTTTTGGTGGTGATGCCGAATTTGTCGATGGTGCTTTTGTAGGACCACAGTATAATTTATCTACTGTTTCTGCGGATGGTTCTAGAGAACAGAAAGTCTTTTATAATGTTGGTGAAGCTTTGACAGGGCTTGATGCAAATGTAAAGAATGTGAATAGTCGCTTAACATATGTAGTCAATGACTTTACTCAGAAAATTGAAGGTGTTTCTAAAGATTCTCTTTTGTGGAGCGAAAATGAACAAGCATTTGTTGCTCTTCATGAAGCAAACGGAGAGAAGACAGACAGCAAACTCACATTTTTGAAGGATGGAGACATTTCTGCTAACTCAACGGATGCAGTAAATGGTTCGCAGCTCTTTACGACTAATCAGAATATTGCCACTGTTACGAATGATCTAGCAAAAATTTCTCAAAATACATCTCAATATTTGGGCGGTGGTGCAGATGTGGTCACTAATAAAGCACCAACCTATACGATTCAGAACACTGAATATAACGACATTGGTTCTGCTTTTAGTACTGTTGATAATTCTATCACGAATATCCAAAATCAGATTACGAATGCGACGAAAAATAGCCTCGTTAAGCAGGAGGAAAATGAAGGTACTATCACTGTTGGTAAAGCAACAGGTGGAACTAAAATCAATGTTGCGAATAAGAACGGTGATGCTCGTACAATTTCCGGTGTAAAAGCTGCAGAGCGGAATGATGAAGCTGTTAATAAAGAACAGCTTGATAAAAGTATAGAGAAGATTTCTAAGGATATTAATCTCACAACAGCTGCTGCAGTTCTCTACGATAAAGAAAATGGTGCTGTTAATTATGGTAGTATAACTTTAGGTGGCGATAAAAATAAAGAGCCAGTAGCTCTCCTTAATGTCAAAGCTGGCGAAATTGCTGAATATTCAACCGATGCAGTAAATGGGGACCAAATTAATCAAATCTCCCAAGATATAGCAAATTACTTTGGTGGGAATGCGGAATTTAGTGATGGTTATTTTGGGGGACCAGAGTATAATTTATCTACAGTTTCTGCGGATGGTAAGGTGGTTCAGAAAACCTTTGAAAATGTTGGTGACGCTTTGACGGGTCTTGATGCAAATGTGAAGAATGTGAATGATCATTTAATAAATGTGACAAATGATTTTACACAACAAATCAATAATATTACTCAAGAAGTCAAAGGGGATGCCTTGTTGTGGAATAATGATGAGAAAGCATTTGTAGCACAGCATGGAGAGGGAAGAACCAATAGCAAAATTAAGTTTCTTGCCAATGGAGATATTTCTGAAGATTCAACCGATGCTGTAAATGGTTCACAACTCTTTGAGACCAATCAGAATGTTACCACTGTCACAAATAATCTTTCAACAATTGCTAAAAATATATCAAAATATTTTGGTGGTGGTGCAGATGTATCTAATGGTAAAGCGCCAACGTATACTATTCAGGGCAAACCACATAATGATTTTGGATCTGCTTTTAGTACTGTTGATAATTCTATCACGAATATCCAAAATCAGATTACGAATGCGACGAAAAATAGCCTCGTTAAGCAGGAGGAAAATGAAGGTACTATCACTGTTGGTAAAGCAACAGGTGGAACTAAAATCAATGTTGCGAATAAGAACGGTGATGCTCGTACAATTTCCGGTGTAAAAGCTGCAGAGCGGAATGATGAAGCTGTTAATAAAGAACAGCTTGATAAAAGTATAGAGAAGATTTCTAAGGATATTAATCTCACAACAGCTGCTGCAGTTCTCTACGATAAAGAAAATGGTGCTGTTAATTATGGTAGTATAACTTTAGGTGGCGATAAAAATAAAGAGCCAGTAGCTCTCCTTAATGTCAAAGCTGGCGAAATTGCTGAATATTCAACCGATGCAGTAAATGGGGACCAAATTAATCAAATCTCCCAAGATATAGCAAATTACTTTGGTGGGAATGCGGAATTTAGTGATGGTTATTTTGGGGGACCAGAGTATAATTTATCTACAGTTTCTGCGGATGGTAAGGTGGTTCAGAAAACCTTTGAAAATGTTGGTGACGCTTTGACGGGTCTTGATGCAAATGTGAAGAATGTGAATGATCATTTAATAAATGTGACAAATGATTTTACACAACAAATCAATAATATTACTCAAGAAGTCAAAGGGGATGCCTTGTTGTGGAATAATGATGAGAAAGCATTTGTAGCACAGCATGGAGAGGGAAGAACCAATAGCAAAATTAAGTTTCTTGCCAATGGAGATATTTCTGCTAACTCAACGGATGCTGTAAATGGTTCGCAACTTTATTTGATGAGTAATCAGCTTGCTGCGTATTTTGGTGGTGGCGCTGGCTATAATAATGGACAATGGATCGCTCCTACTTTCAAGATAGCACAATTCAATAATGACGGCAGTTCTGGTGAGAAGAAGACCTATCATGACGTTGCCAATGCTTTTGACGGCGTGAGTGAGAGTATGTCCAAGATAAACAATCGCATTCAAAATGTTGAAAACAATGTCTCGTCCAATGGTTTAAATTGGAATGAACAGAAAAAAGCCTATGACGCTAGTCATGATGGTCAACAAAGTAAGATTATCAATGTAGCAGATGGTAAAATTGCAGAAGGTTCAAAAGATGCAGTCAATGGCGGACAGCTTTGGCAGACCAACGAACGTATCACTGGCGTTGAGAAAGATATTAAGCATATCGAAAACAGAGTCGACAATATTTCCGCTACGGTTACGGATATTGGTGAAACGGTTTTCCATATTGAAAACAGAGTTGATAATATTGAGAACACGGTTAATAATCTTTCTGATGGTGCAGTTAACTATGATAAAGATGCTGATGGTAAAAAGACCAATAAGATTACTCTAAAAGGTGGCAACGAAAGTGAACCTGTTATGATTGATAATGTTGCGGATGGTCGTATTGAGAAGGGATCAAAAGAAGCTGTAAATGGTGGTCAGCTCCATGGCTACACTGAGCAGCAGATGAAAATTGTTCTTGATCAATCAAAGCACTACACAGATCAACGGGTGAATAATATCGTTATCGATGCTATTGATGATGCTGTTGATCGGGCTAACCAATATACAGATATGAAGTTTAATATTTTAAGTTATGACATTAAGAGTGTACGCAAAGAGGCAAGACAAGCAGCCGCTGTTGGTCTAGCAGTATCCAACCTACGTTACTTCGACGACCCAGGATCTTTGAGTGTCTCATTTGGTAGCGGGGCATGGCGTGGACAATCTGCGTTTGCTCTTGGTGCTGGTTATACATCTGAGAACGGAAAAATCCGCTCTAATCTCTCTGCTACGAGTGCTGGTGGTCACTGGGGAATAGGTGGAGCAATTACTCTGAAAATAAAATAATACGAACAACGAAAACAGAACCAAATAATCACCCTTATTTATTGAAATGAGGGTGATTTTTTTTACAGACGTACAGTATTTATCTAGAGATAAGCATAATATTTGATGACGATATAAACTTTAAGGTTTTATAGAAGACCCTTATATGCTTTTATTGCAAAAATATCACAAATAGAATCCATATTGCTAAAAAGTTATATTTTTATGTTGCTATTTTCTTGAACAGTCTATAATAATACGGAAATGTGTATTAGTAAGACTCATTTTGATGAAATAACTTTCAGGGGGAGATAAGTAGTGCGTAAAAATAAAAGGCACATCACAAAATCACGCATATATCATTACATGACATTTTAAAAAGAGAAAACCTAAATAAAAAACGATTTTCCAAGGAATCTATATCCCGAACGTATTACAATTTCTTTCTACTTTACTTGTTATTAACAAAAAAATGCTTTCTAATAAAACTAAAACCTTTTTCAAAGGATTTTATAGTAGAGGCCACAAAGTAAAAAGTAATATTAAATATGCAATACGTCTTTTTTATTTAGGAAAAACAGCACATCAAAACCCATAGACTTTAAATGTATTACCTTTATGTCCAAAAAACATAAATCAAAAATAAACATTTAAGCCTCAACACAGAAAGCGCAAAAAACTAAAGACTCAAAACGTTCACACGCTAAACAACGATCCTCCATTCTGAATTCCGAGAAGATCAATAATGCTAAAATATGTCTTTTTTATGTTTTGGAGGTGTTTTTAAGTTTTTTCATTGGAGAATTTATTATGAAAAAATCATATGTCACACTAGCACACGATGATGCAAATGGGATTCATTTTCCTTATCCGTTGTCTTTGGTGAGGGCGCTTTTGTTGGCTGCAATAGTTGCGTTTTTATCGAATGTTTCTCCTAGTTTTTCGGCAAATGTCGATGTAAGCAAAATATTCCTTGAAGGTGTCGAGAGCGCTGTTGTAGGAGCTCCACGAAATGTTATTTCTGCTTATGATGGCGATAACAGTGAGTTAGATGCTTCTAATGCATCAAAGGAAAATTATATAACAGCGTTGAATGTTGCGACAACACCTAAGGTGGATGCTACCAGTGACTACGCAAATTTTCTGGTCAATACTCTTTCTAGTAACAGTGATAATAATTCCACAATAAATACTTTGACACCAAGACAACTCATTCCTGTTAGTGAACTGCAGCGAGACACGAAAGATGATAAAGGTGTTATGTTGGGCGATAAAGCAAAGGCAACTACTTACTCAAGTATTGCAATAGGTGCATTTGACCCAGATTGTATGAATGCAAATGGTATACTTGGTTGTGTTGCGGCGAAGGCAGTAGCTGAAAGAGCAATAGCTATCGGTTTATCAGCTGATGTTAAAAATTATGAGGGGATCGGTATTGGTGTTAGCGCAACAGTAAAAGCTGATGATGCTATTGCTATAGGTGCCTTTACAAATGCTACAGCAACAAATAGTACAGCTATAGGTAATCGTGCAAATTCAACAGGGGATAGAGGTATTGCTATAGGTGCCTTTACAAATGCTACAGCAACAAATAGTATAGCCATGGGTTATCAAGCAAATGCAAAGGGGAATAGAGGTATTGCTATAGGCAATGATTCGCTGGCCT
>NZ_JBHILX010000020.1:0-1677 GCF_042193585.1 Bartonella sp. PS7NMGDW | reverse complement strand
AAATAGTATAGCCATGGGTTATCAAGCAAATGCAAAGGGGAATAGAGGTATTGCTATAGGCAATGATTCGCTGGCCTCAAAAGAGGATACCATTGCTATAGGTTACACAGCTCAGGCCTTGGGTGCGAGCAGTGTCGCAATAGGTTCTGAGTATCATGAAACTGATGCGAAGGATGATCATACAACAGCGGCAGGTAGTTATTCGACGGCCGTTGGTGCTGTTTCTAAAGCTTTAGAGTATGCTACGACTGCTATAGGTCATCGTGCAAAGTCAATCGCAAAGTATTCTACTGCTTTGGGTTTTTATGCAGAAGCAAGGACAGAAGGAAGTGTTTCTTTAGGGGATTATTCTATCGCTAATATTGCTGCTGGTGTTCCGGGTTATACTTCTGTGCTGCAGGGACCTGCAGTAAATACGGCATCTTATTGGAAATCTACATTAGGTGCTGTTAGTGTTGGTGATGTTGCTGCTGGCAAAACGCGCCAAATTACAGGTGTAGCGGCTGGTAGTGAAGATTCAGACGCAGTGAATGTAATACAATTGAAAGACTTAGAAAGGGTCGTAAGACAAAACGGTTGGAAACTCTCTGTTGGTGGTAAAGATGCTAAAACAGTCATTATGGATAGCGGAGTAGATTTTTCCACTGGAAGTACAAATCTTAACATTACAAAAGGCAAAGATGACAATAAACTAAAATTTGATTTGGCTCAAGATGTTACATTAACGAGCTTAAAGGCAGGCACAACCACCCTAGATGCAAAAGGTCTGGTCATTACTGATGGTCCGAAAATAACGACCGATGGTATTGATGCTGGAGGTAAAGAGATAAAGAAAGTTAAGGCTGCAGAACTCACTGAGACTTCACAACAGGCAGTGAATGGATCGCAGTTATTTACAACAAATAAGGAAATTGCTGATGTAAGAGATAGTATCCTTGTTAAGGAAGAAGAAGAGATTACTTTAGCGCGTAGTCTCCGTTCGGGGGAATCGACTGTTATCACCATTGGTAAGGCATCAGGCGGCACTAAACTAAGTATTTTAAACAAAGACGGTAAAGAACGGACAATCGCCGGTGTGAGTTCTGGTGAACTCTCAGGAACCTCGACAGATGCGGTTAATGGCTCACAGCTTTTTACCACCAATGAAAATGTTACTAAGGTTGCTGAGCATACAGCAAAATATTTAGGCGGAGGTGCCAAGTATGAGGGTGAAGCGTGGACAGATCCAAGTTTCAAGGTTAAGACTGTTAAGGAAGATGGCACTGAAGAAGATAAAAGCTATTCTGATGTAGCTTCTGCCTTTGAGGGTGTAGGGACTTCTATCACAAATGCAAAAAAAGAGATTATCAATCAGATTACTAACGCGAAAAAAGATTCTTTAAACTGGAGCGAAACAGATAGTGCCTTTGTAGCGACGCATGGAGAAGGAGAGAAAAAAGGCAATAGCAAGATTAAGTACCTTGCAGATGGAGACATTACTGCAGACTCAAGTGATGCGGTTAATGGCTCACAGCTTTTTACCACCAATGAAACTGTTACTAAGGTTGCTGAACATACAGCGAAATATTTTGGCGGAGGTGCCAAATATGAGAGTGAAGCGTGGACAGATCCAAGTTTCAAGGTTAAGACCGTTAAGGAAGATGGCACTGCAGAAGATAAAAGCTATACTGATGTAGC
>NZ_JBHILX010000002.1:0-218784 GCF_042193585.1 Bartonella sp. PS7NMGDW | reverse complement strand
TCTTCCCATGATCAACGTGACCAATCGTACCAATATTAACATGCGGTTTTGTTCGTTCAAACTTGCTCTTCGCCATCGCTATTAATCTCTTGTTTTATTCCCTATTTTTGTTAGCACCTAGGGACAGTCCTGCAAAACTCAATCCGATTAGGCTGTAACCAGCTCAATCACCACAACTCTTAGACGGAAAACCCCACCCAATCTATAAATGGAATATCCTCCATCATACCTATTTGCCCAATCACCAACAACTATTTGGAGCGGGTAGCGGGAATCGAACCCGCATATTCAGCTTGGAAGGCTGCTGCTCTACCATTGAGCTATACCCGCATGACTCACATACAAACTCTCCTTCGATGAATGGTGGAGGGGGTTGGATTCGAACCAACGTAGCATACGCAACGGATTTACAGTCCGCCCCCTTTAACCACTCGGGCACCCCTCCATTACACCGGTAAAGTCGCGCAATGAGACATTACGACAACCATCTTGAATACCCATTCAATTCAATCTGATTGCGAAGTGGTTATGACGATTACTATTGTATCTGTCAACAGAATAAATACAATTCTGTACAAATTTCCTGCTCATAACTTTAAATCATAAATTTTTTCTCTCTATTTTTCTTATTAACACGCTATAAAGAAGCTATGAAAGAAAAAACATCACAAAATTCTCATTATGCTCGTTTACGTCGCCGATATCGCGATACAAAAAGCTCTTCTTCTCGATCTTTTACACACCTAAAGAAGAAAGCTGCTTCTTTACACCAAGGGATAATCCATCTTTATGGCATTCATTCTGTTCAGGCAGCTTTAGAAAACCCAAAAAGAATTTTAAAATGTCTTTACGTTACACAAAATGCCTTAAAACGATTAAATATATCCGAATCAGATTATCCTTGCTCTGTTACATTATGCACCCCCAAATATCTTGATTCGCTTGTTGGAAGTGAGGCTGTTCATCAAGGTATTGTTTTGGAAACTCTCCCCCTCAAACCATGCAAACTGTCGGAACTAACCAATACTGATCTGGTCATTGTCATGGATCAAATTACTGATCCGCATAATGTTGGCGCTATTATGCGCTCTGCAGTCGCATTGAAAGCTAAAGCGCTTATTACAACTTGCCGTCACTCTCCCCACGAAAACGGTGTTCTTGCAAAAGCGGCATCTGGAGCTCTGGAAATGATTCATTATATTACCGTACGAAACCTCGCTGAAGCTCTTCAAGAACTTCATCAAACAGGTTTTACAAGCTTTGGTCTTGATTCAGAAGGGCACAAACCTCTAGAAACAGCATTAACAGGGAATAAAATTGCTCTTGTTTTAGGAGCAGAAGGTAAAGGTTTACGTAAAAAAACACGTGAAACCGTTTGCGCTTTAACACGCCTTGATATGCCTGGAAATATTAAATCATTAAATGTTTCAAATGCAGCAACAATAGCGCTTTATGTGGCACATAAATATCTTAGATTCTAGTTTTTATTTTTTTTGTGAAACATCAAAAAAACCAACCAACAAAAAACCCGCAAGAAACCCGCCAATATGAGCTTCCCATGCTATTGAGATGCCATTTTCTTCAAACAAAATAGAAGAAATACCTATGATAAAATCAGCCATCAGCCATACACCCATATAAACGAGCACCCCCTTAGAACACAGAGCTTTTTTAATGGACAATAAAGGTCCCAAAAGTTTTTCGTTCTGCGCATTGACAGCTAGATTACCACTAGGAAAACCGTAACGTGCAATAGCACCCATCATTCCAGATACGGCACCTGACGCCCCAATAAGTGATATGGTACTTTCTTGATGAAATGTAAAATAAGTCAAAACAGAAATAACTGCCGTTAACACCCAAAAAATTAAAAAACGTAAAACACCAAAATGCCTTGCTAAAGGAGAGCCAAAAACCAAAAGCCAAACCATATTAAGAGCAACATGTTTAAAACTACTATGCATAAATGAATAACTCACCATGGTATAACAGAGTGCTACAGGATCCCTCTTAAACAATGCTGGTATAAATGAAAAAAACTCAAGACTTTCAGTATAAACCTGATGAGAGAAAAAATACTGAGAAATGCAATAAAGACAAAAACAAAATGCTATCAAAACAACTATAATAAATGGAACATTCAACAAGGGTTCTTTAGGTTGTTTCGGCAATCGGGAAACATCATTATGTTGGTGACTAAAAACTTTCATTGTATAAAATCTCGTATTTTTCAGAAAATGGGTTATTCTTTATACAAAATAAATATACCACTCCCAGTGATACAGAATCTTTTCAACGCCTCTTCGGAGCCCCTTTTTCAATAGCTCTACATGAAAACACGTGTATTTTATACAAAAGATTTTAAAAAGCATGGATACCAAGAATATGATTTACAAACTTAGTGGTATCCTGCTTACTTAAATGTGAAGTTATCATACAATACACAAGAACTTACGAATAGATAAACTCACTTATGAGGTGGTGTATAATCAAAATATATAAACATTGTTTTCTTACTAGAAATATATTGATCATTGCATTTTTTAACTAAGCTATACTTCGATTGATAAACTTTAAATAATCTTAAATCTCAATTTTTCCATTAATATAGCTTGCATTGCTTCTACTCTTTGAATGAAAAACGACATCTCTATGAGAAAAAACTACCAACACAGCTTTCTCTAGATATACTCATTGGTGTTTCATGATGAATTACTCTCTTGATAGCCTTTTTCCCTCATAAATGCAAAAGCGTCAGTCCATCTCTTTAACAAATATAAACAAGCCTTTCATTTCAACCTCTAACAGATATAATTCAAGAACTGTCTCCTATGAAACACTGAAAAAATACGTTGGTTCTAATGATGCATCTTTGAATTTAAACAGTTCATGAAGGAAATTTTTATTCCTTATCTTAGAGAATCTTATCTGCACATCCGCCACTTGTAATGCGCAAGAGAATAATTTGGATTAATTCAATATAGAAAAATTTTAAATGAGAAAATCATAGGAATTTGAACCTCCTATTAAGTTGTAAAATGATAAATGACCATTATAAATCAATGTATTATAAATAGATAACACACTCATCATTGAAGAGGAAGATCTTGAGAATTCTGCTTGCAATCCTTTAACCACACATCATAAATAGGATGCTCAACAGCATTCAAACCAGGACTATCTGCAAACATCCATCCTGTAAAAATACGCCGTATTTTTTTATCTAATGTCACTTCATTGACTTCAACAAAACCAGTTGTACGCGTTGGTTCATCTTTAGAGCTCGTATAACACGCACGTGGTGTTACCTGTAATGCACCGTACTGATAAATTTTACCAAGAGTAACTTCAAAACGTGTGGTCCGCCCCGTGATTTTGTCAAGACCTGCAAAAACAGCAATTCCATTGCTAATACGTTCAGCACGCACCCCATTATTTAAGGATAAAAACACTAAAATTCCCATTAAAAAAATATATATAAAATGCCTCACCCCTAACAATAAAAAAAATCTCATCATATCAAAATTAATCGCACCTTAAAAAATAATTCTTTTCATAACATAGATTCAAATAAGACAAAAATATACGAGCGCATTAAAACATTTTATTTTTTAGGTGACCACGCATCATAATCTTCATGCACACAAGAACGCTCTCCACTGGAGGTGATAGCCCCCTTTGGTCGATAGCTCTCACTTGTTCCTGTCATATTTGCAACATGGGGCTTTTCCCATTCATAAGGATGATAATCCTCCTGTGTTGGTGGAGAATCACAGCGATGATGAATCCAGCCGTGCCAACCTGGTGGAATAGTAGAGGCCTCAGAATAGTCTTTATAGATAACCCAACGGTGCGGATAACCATCCTTATGAAGTCCCCCTTCATAATATATATTTCCAAATTGATCTTCCCCTATCCGCTTACCTTTGCGCCATGTGAAAAAACGCGTACCAATGGTATTGCCATTCCACCATGTGAAGATTTGCTTAAAAAAACGAGCCATCTGCTATTCCATTCATTTAGTGCGCTCATGAAATTAATCGTTGGAATAAAACTGTTAACGATTGAAATTACCGAAAAAGTTACTAGGAAATTCAGCTACAATTCCAATTGATAGGATAACGTGCTATCCCTTAATTTCAAGAAGATATCATATGTATGGCTTCTTCTCCACCCCATAAAATTTAATCTATGCCAAGTTTCATCTTAACCAATTCATTAACAACTTGAGGATTTGCCTTACCACCTGTTGCTTTCATTACCTGTCCAACAAACCAACCAGCTAGAGCGGGTTTCTGTTTTGCTTGCGCAACTTTATCAGAATTATTAGCAATGATTTCATCAACGGCTCTCTCAATTGCCTTTGTATCCGTCACCTGCTTCATATTTCGCTCTTCTACAATTTGGCGTGCATCTCCCCCCTCATTCCAAATAATCTCAAAAAGATCTTTGGCAATTTTTCCAGAAATAACTCCTTCTTTTATGAGATCAATAATGCTTCCCAATTGATTTGGCGATACTGGTGACTCTTCAATCTCACGATTATCTTTATTTAAAGCCCCTAAAAGGTCATTAATCACCCAATTGGCAACCATTTTTCCATCACGCCCACGCGCTACTTCTTCAAAATAATCAGCAATAGCCTTTTCCGTCACAAGAATGGAAGCATCATACACTGTCAATCCCATTTCCTTAACAAAACGTGCTTTTATAGCGTCAGGCAATTCTGGTAAGTCTTCTGCCAAAGCATCCACAAATGCCTGATCAAATTCTAATGGTAAAAGATCAGGATCAGGAAAATAACGATAGTCATGTGCTTCTTCTTTTGAACGCATAGAGCGCGTTTCACCTTTAGCCGCATCAAAAAGCCGAGTCTCTTGATCTATGACTCCTCCCTCTTCTAAAATTGCGATCTGACGACGCGCTTCATACTCAATTGCTTGACCAATAAAGCGAATAGAATTAACGTTTTTAATTTCACAGCGCGTTCCAAAATTTTCACCAGGACGACGAACAGATACATTGACATCTGCACGCATAGAACCTTCATCCATATTGCCATCGCAAGTGCCCAAATAACGAACAATCGTACGCAATTTTGTCATATAGGCTTTGGCTTCATCTGATGAACGCATATCAGGTTTGGAAACAATTTCCATAAGAGCAACACCAGAACGATTAAGATCTACAAAAGACATCGTTGGATGTTGATCGTGCATCGATTTTCCAGCATCCTGTTCAAGATGCAACCTCTCAATTCCCACTTCAATATCTTCAAATTGGCCATTCGAATCTGGACCAACAGATATGATAATCTTTCCCTCTCCCACAATGGGATAGCGAAATTGAGAAATTTGATACCCCTGCGGTAAATCTGGATAAAAATAATTTTTGCGATCAAAAACAGATTTTAAATTAATATGCGCCTTTAATCCTAACCCCGTTCGAACCGCTTGACGGACACATTCTTGATTAAGAACAGGCAACATACCTGGCATGGCTGCATCAATGAGTGATACATGATTGTTCGGCTCTGCACCAAATTTGGTTGACGCTCCTGAAAAAAGTTTCGAATTTGATATGATTTGCGCATGAACTTCCATGCCAATGATGACTTCCCAATCACCTGTAACTCCAGAAATAAAACGCTTAGAATCAGGAGTACGCGTATCAATGATGCTCATTGCCAATCCACTACCAATATTTTAAAATACACTCATGGCTTATCTAAAACCATTCTCTCAGTGCAATCATAGGATATAAATCTTACAAAAAGCCCGATTCTATCGGGCTTTTTCTGTTTGCATAAATATTAAGCTTTTTTAGGAGCCTTTTTCTTAACTGATGTTTTCTCTGTAGAGGTTTCTTTCACTGCAGATTTTTTCTTTGCCGGCTTTTCTTCAGGGACATCTGATTCGTCATATTCTTTCATCAACTCTTCAACCGTCACTTCTTTATCTGTGACTTTTATCTGTGCTAATAAATGATCAATGACCTTTTCTTCAAAAATTGGAGCACGTAGATTTTCAACAGCTTCCGGAGTCCTGCGGAAAAAATCCATAATCTCTTTCTCTTGTCCAGGATACTGACGAACCTGATCAAAAACGGCTGCTTTTAGCTCATCCTCACTAACTTTAACACCAACCTTCATTCCAATTTCAGAAAGCACCAAACCAAGACGAACACGACGTTGCGCAAGGATACGATATTCCTCCCGTGCCTTTTCTTCTGTAATACCTTCATCTTCAAAACTGCGCCCAGCCTTTTTCAAATCATCATTAACCTGAGCCCATATATTGTTAAACTCAATCTCTAAAAGTTCTTCAGGAATCTCAAAATTATAATCAGCATCTAAAGCATCAAGAATTTGACGCTTAACTTTTTGACGTGTCACTGAACCATATTGGCTCTCAATCTGTCCACGAACGACCTCACGTAAGCGATCCAGAGACTCTAAACCAACTTTTTGTGCTGCTTCATCATCAATTTTTAATTCATCTGGTTTAAAGACAGCTTTGACAGTAATGTCAAACTCTGCTTCCCGTCCGGCCAAATGTGCTGCACTGTAATTATCAGGAAATTTAACAAAAATCGTTTTTGCATCCCCAGCTTTCACACCAACCAATTGCTCTTCAAAACCAGGAATAAATTGTTTTGACCCAAGAATCAGTTGTGCATCACTATCTGCCCCACCTTCAAATGGAGCGCCTTCAAGCTTACCTTGATAATCTATGGTAATACGATCACCTTCTTCAGAAGCCCCCTCTTTTAGGGAATAATTACGCGTAGAAGAAAGGACGCGATTGATTTGATCATCAATATCCTGTTCAGGAATAGTTGCAATTTCACGGATAACCTTAATATGTTCAAAATCTTTAATTTCAATTTTTGGTAAAACTTCATACTTTAAACTAAAAGTAAAATCAGCTTTGCCATCTAGAATTTTTTCATCTTCATCTATATCAATTTTCGGCTGCATCGCTGCACGTTCATTGCGATCTGCTAAAATAGACCGAGGCGCATCACTGAGTATCTCATTGAGAATCTCCGCCATAAAGGATTTACCATACATTTTTCGCAAATGCCCACTAGGCACTTTACCGGGACGAAAACCATTAAGCTTGATTTTTCCCTTGGTATCATCCAATCTTTCATTCAACTTTTCTTCTAAATCTTTCGCTGGAACCACGATCTTAATTTCGCGCTTCAGTCCTTCATTAAGCGTCTCGGTAACCTGCATTAAACACCTTCATTTTCCTAAGGAGAGGGATAAACCCACTCTAATAATCATTACATTCTAACACTTCGAGTGTTACATTTACCATGAAGCGGAATTTCAGACACGTAGAAATCCGTAGCACTTAAGGGATTGCTTTGGTGCGGATGGAGGGACTCGAACCCCCACGGTCTCCCGCCAGAACCTAAATCTGGTGCGTCTACCAATTTCGCCACATCCGCTCAAACTTACAAGCTAATAACCTTATACAAGCGGCGTTTCTATACCATTAATTACAGAAAAAAAGCAAACAAATATATTAAAAAAAACAAAATCTATGCTTTTCATACATAACTGCTTACGCTAAAAGTCAATTATGTTAAAGACATTTGATATCCCAATTCATATCATCGGTGGCGGTCTTGCGGGGTGTGAAGCAAGTTGGCAAATCGCTCAGTCAGGAATTTCTGTTGTTTTGCATGAAATGCGACCCGAAAAAAAATCAGATGCCCATAAAACCGATAATTTGGCAGAACTGGTTTGTTCAAATTCATTTCGTTGCGATGATTCATTAACAAATGCCGTAGGGCTTTTACATGCTGAAATGCGATTAGCGAAATCGTTAATTATGAAAGCTGCTGATGCCAACAAAGTTCCCGCAGGTAGTGCCCTTGCTGTTGACCGTGATGGATTTTCAAAAACTGTTACGACAGCACTCGAAAACCATCCTCTTATAACAATCAAACGTGAAGAAGTTCAAGAAATTCCTAAAGCTTGGAAACATGTTGTCATTGCAACGGGTCCCCTTACATCGCCTGCACTTGCTCAAGAATTACAAGCAATAACCGGTATAAAAGCTCTTTCTTTTTTTGATGCGATTGCACCTATTATCCATACCGATAGTATTGATATCAACATTTGTTGGTATCAGTCTCGCTATGATAAAATTGGTCCTGAGGGAACAGGAAAAGATTATCTTAATTGTCCCCTCAACAAAGAACAATATAAAACATTCGTTGAAGCATTAAAAAATGCTGAAAAAACAGAGTTTCGTGACTTTGAAAAAACGCCCTATTTTGATGGATGCCTCCCCATTGAAATTATGGCTGAGCGCGGACTTGAAACGTTAAGACACGGTCCTATGAAACCTATGGGCTTAACCAATGCCCATAACCCTACAGTTAAACCTTATGCTGTCGTTCAATTACGCCAAGATAATAAACTTGGAACGCTTTACAATATGGTCGGCTTTCAAACAAAACTGAAATATGGTGAACAAATTCGCATTTTTAGAATGATTCCCGGTCTTGAAAAAGCAGAGTTTGCGCGTCTTGGTGGTCTTCACCGCAATACCTACCTCAACTCGCCAATTATTCTTGATCAAACCCTTCGTTTAAAACAAAAAAAACAACTACGCTTTGCAGGACAAATTACCGGATGTGAAGGTTATGTAGAATCAGCGGCAATAGGGCTTCTTGCTGGACGTTTTGCTGCTGCCGAATATCATCATATTTCCCCTTGCCTACCCCCACAAACTACAGCATTCGGAGCCCTTTTGAATCATATTACGGGGGGACACATCATAGATGAAAAAGCAGAAACACAGTCCTTTCAGCCAATGAATATCAATTTCGGACTCTTTCCCCCTATTGCTTCTATTAAACATTCAGGAAAACGCCTAGCAAGTAAAGAAAAAAAATTAGTAAAAAAACAAGCCATAACAGCGAGAGCTCTCAATGATTGTACTCAGTGGTTAGCAGATAAAGAATCAAAGAGTTTCTGTTTATAAAAAACACACGATTCGCTTCTCATCTACTGATATGACTCTCGTGAAAAAATCATTCTAAAGCCTTTTAATGGCTGTCTCTCCCAATCAATAAATACTACCTACGTTTCATCATTTATTCAATTATGTAGGTGCTTGTAAAATAACTTTTGGCTATAAAAAACCTTTACCGCTACCAACAATTTATATGATTTAATAACTAAAAATAAAATAGATGGAAAATACACAAGCAATACTGTACTATCTCTATTGATTGATAGTTTTTATATTATGTAATGTAATTAGTTTATAGAAGAAAAACGCTCGCTTGCATATCACAAGTGAAATAAAGATATGGAAAAAATATTTGTAGGATAGAGCTTGATCTGTCTCTTCCCTCTTAAATGCCAAGAAAAAACATAATATTGAAAGTGAAATCTGATTATCATAAGATTCTTTCATTTCAGATTCTCTTATAATAAATCGATAAAAATTATCCTCTTGGTGCGTCACAAGCAAGCTTGGCGTATAAGTAAAAGAATAAAATTACCCCTTATGCACTCGTCTCAGATATTGAGGGCTAGTCGCAACATTATAGGAACTGAGAAAAATAGTACAATGGCACCAATATGCGCTTTTATTAAGCATAAATGGTGGTATATAATAACTTTTATACACTTCACAGAGTTTTTTGCCTCATACTATTTACGGGTCTTATTTTTGAAATAAACACCGTAACACTTCAGCGTAATAAAAGTTAACATTACATTTTATAACCCATACCAGTACTTCACTAATACAGTGCAATATTTTATTGAAATGTCTAAAAACAATATATTTTAAGCTGACAGTACTTTATACAACACTTAAAATCATTTTCAAAAATACCAGCAATAAATGAAAATAAAAAATACCGCAAAGATCTCAAAATATTATATAAAAAACACGCATAATACATGTGTAAAAAAAACCCGCTTATAAATAAATCGGGTTTTTTAATGTCGCTTAAATTATTTTTTATTAACTGCTTCTTTAAGGCTTTTTCCTGCAGAAAATTTGGGTACAGAACGTGCTGGAATATCGATTTCAGCACCAGTTGAAGGATTACGCCCCTTTGTTGCAGCACGATGAGAAACTTCAAAAGAGCCAAAACCAGGAAGACGAACATCTCCTCCTGAAGCCAAAGCTTCTGTTACAGAAGCCATAAAAGCATCAACAACAGCACCAGCTTGCGCTTTCGAAACACCTGCCTTTTCAGCAACGGAGCTAACCAATTCACTTTTATTCATAAAATATTTCCTTTCCCTATATTACCTGACAACATGACTTAATCATGTTATTGGTCAGTTTATTGAAAAGTACAACAAACAGAAGTCTTATTTTTATCCAAAACATTGTTTTTTTAGCAATAATCACAGTTATTCACGGAATTTTTTACTTTTTCCAACAAAAAACAGAATAATAACCTCAACAACGCCTTCTGCCACCTAAAAAATGTCGTTATAAATGAGATAAGTGAATCAGTGTGCAATCTGTATTCCTTCACTATCACTGCTCTCTGACCGGATTGGGACAGCCACCGTAGAGGGTTCTTTCCATTCAATAGTGTCTGGAAAACGAACCAAAGCATGTTTCAAAACTTCACTCACATGATTTACCGGAATAATTTCCATATTATTTTTGACATCGTCAGGAATATCAACCAAATCTTTTGCGTTTTCTTCAGGAATAAGTACTTTTTTTATCCCTCCTCGAAGAGCTGCTAGGAGTTTTTCTTTTAATCCACCAATTGGTAAAACGCGTCCACGTAAAGTAATTTCACCAGTCATTGCAATATCTTTATGCACAGCTACTCCTGTAAGAACCGAAACAATTGCTGTCACCATTGCAATCCCAGCAGATGGGCCATCTTTTGGCGTCGCACCCTCTGGAACATGAACATGGATATCGCGTTTTTCAAAAAGTGGAGGTTCAATACCAAAATCAACAGCACGAGAACGTACATAAGATGCTGCCGCTGAAATGGACTCTTTCATAATATCACGTAAATTTCCAGTTACAGTCATCTTACCTTTGCCGGGCATCATAACTCCTTCAATGGTCAATAACTCTCCACCAACTTCTGTCCACGCAAGGCCTGTCACAACACCAATTTGATTTTCTCCTTCAATCTGATTGTAATGATAACGTTTAACACCCAAGAAATCATGAATATTATTTTCTGTAACTTTTACAGATTTTTGATGCGTTTTGAGAATTTTTGTAACAGATTTGCGGGAAATTTTCATGAGTTCACGCTCAAGGTTACGAACGCCTGCCTCACGTGTATAAAACTGAATAATTGACCTTAGTGCTCCATCAGAAATACTAAGTTCTTTTTTAGACAAACAGTGATCTTTTAGTGCCTTTGGTAAAAGATGCTGTTTAACAATTTCCATTTTCTCACATTCAGTATAACCAGCAATACGAATAATTTCCATACGGTCCATTAACGGACCTGGAATATTAAGCGTATTGGCAGTTGTGATAAACATGACATCAGAAAGATCATATTCAACTTCCAAATAGTGATCAATGAATGTACTGTTTTGTTCAGGATCAAGAACTTCTAATAAAGCGGATGAAGGATCTCCACGAAAATCTTGTCCCATTTTATCAATTTCATCAAGCAAGAAAAGCGGATTAGATTTTTTTGCTTTTTTCATAGACTGGATAATTTTTCCAGGCATCGAACCAATATATGTTCGGCGATGTCCGCGAATTTCTGCTTCATCCCGCACGCCTCCCAATGAGATACGAACATACTCACGCCCCGTCGCCTTTGCAATAGAGCGCGCTAATGATGTTTTCCCTACACCAGGAGGACCTAACAAACAAATAATGGGACCTTTTATCTTTGATGCTCGACTTTGGACGGCCAAATATTCAATAATTCGCTCCTTAACTTTTTCAAGACCGAAATGTTCATTATTCATGACCTTTTCAGCAAAATCTAAATTGTTTTTAATTTTAGATTTTTTACCCCAAGGCATTGCTAATAACCAATCAAGATAGTTACGTACAACAGTCGCTTCTGCAGACATAGGAGACATATTCCGTAATTTTCTCAATTCTGCCCCAGCTTTTTCCTGCGCTTCCTTGGATAGTTTTGTATTCTTGATGCGTTCTTCTAATTCAGAGAGTTCATCTCGGCTATCATCACCTGCGCCTAACTCTTTTTGAATAGCCTTCATCTGCTCATTGAGATAATATTCTCGTTGGTTTTTTTCCATTTGCCGTTTAACATGCGAACGAATACGTTTTTCAACCTGCAAAACAGAAATTTCTCCTTCCATGAAGGACAGAACTCGTTCAAGACGGGCCCGTACAGGTAAGAGCTCTAATATTTCCTGTTTTTCTGCAAGTTTAATCATCAAATGAGAAGCAATCGTATCGGCAAGCTTAGAAGGATTATCAATCTGGCCAATCGCATTGACAACTTCAGGAGAGATTTTTTTATTAAGCTTTACATAGTTTTCAAAATAAGCAATCACTGACCTTGAAAGAGCTTCAATCTCAACATCACTCTCTCTAGGTTCTTCTGTAACAGTCGCATATGCCTGATGATAACCTTCACTTAAAGCAAATTGACTAATTTTTGCACGTGCAGTTCCTTCAACCAAAACCTTTACAGTACCATCAGGCAGCTTTAAAAGTTGAAGAATATTGGCAAATGTACCAATATGATAAATATCCTCTGATTTTGGATCGTCATCAGAAGCGTTTTTTTGTGTCACCAAGAGTATTTGCTTGTCAACCGCCATCGTTTCTTCAAGAGCACGAATTGATTTTTCGCGCCCCACAAAAAGTGGAACAATCATATGGGGGAAGACAACAATATCACGAAGAGGTAAAACAGCATAAACCCCATCTCTTACTTCATCTGTCTTTTCATCAATATATTGCATAACTCTCCTTTCTGGAGCCTATGAGCTATCTACAACAACCAGCTCACCTTTAGAAAACCTCAGCTCTTCACAATACATGAAGTGGTAATTACTCATACATAAATCAAGCATTATAATGATATTATTATAAACACCCATCAAATACCGTTCATTATCACCTTTTATATTGTGCATCGCACAATATCATGCTGATACATTTTCTTTATCTTCTGCACGTTCTGAGTAAATATAAAGAGGACGCGCTTTCCCATCAACGACATCACTCGAAATAACCACTTTTTGAACGCCTTCAAGAGCCGGTAGCTCAAACATCGTCTCAAGAAGGATCTTCTCCATAATTGAACGTAAACCACGAGCACCAGTTTTACGTTCAATTGCTTTCTTCGCAATAACACGTAAAGCATCTTCATGAAATGCTAATTCGACATTCTCCATTTCAAAAAGACGCTGATATTGCTTTACTAACGCATTTTTAGGTTGTGATAAAATTTGCATGAGGGCGTTAACATCTAAATCCTCTAAGGTAGCGACTATAGGAAGGCGCCCAATAAATTCTGGTATTAGACCAAATTTTATAAGATCTTCAGGCTCTAAATCACGAAAAATTTCACCGACACAACGCTCATCAGGAGCCTTAACGGTCGCAGAAAAACCAATAGAAGTTTTTTCACCACGTCCTGAAATAATCCGTTCTAAACCTGCAAAAGCTCCCCCACAAATGAATAAGATGTTTGTGGTATCAACCTGAAGAAACTCTTGTTGCGGATGCTTACGTCCACCTTGAGGAGGAACAGAAGCAATCGTTCCTTCCATAATTTTTAATAACGCTTGCTGAACCCCTTCCCCCGAAACATCTCTTGTAATAGAAGGATTGTCAGCCTTACGAGAAATCTTATCAACCTCATCAATATAAACAATACCACGCTGCGCACGTTCAACATTATAATCTGCTGCTTGAAGAAGCTTCAAAATAATATTTTCAACATCTTCACCCACATAACCCGCTTCAGTCAAGGTGGTCGCATCCGCCATCGTAAAAGGCACATCAATAATACGTGCTAATGTTTGTGCAAGATAAGTTTTACCACAGCCCGTTGGACCAACAAGAAGAATATTTGATTTAGCCAACTCAATATCATTGCTTTTAGACTGATGCGCCAACCGTTTATAATGATTATGAACAGCAACAGAAAGAACACGCTTTGCATGCTGCTGACCAATAACATAATCATCAAGAACTGTTATAATTTCCTGTGGCGTAGGAACACCATCACGCACCTTAACCCCAGAAGACTTATTTTCTTCCCGAATAATATCCATGCAAAGCTCTACACATTCATCACAGATAAATACAGTAGGCCCCGCAATGAGCTTACGCACCTCATGCTGACTCTTGCCGCAGAACGAGCAATAGAGAGTATTTTTTGATTCGTTCCCGCTATTGCTAATTTTGCTCATTTTTCTTTCCTTTCACCACGATATATGAATACTTTGCCTTTTCAAAGGAAGCTTTTCATCATGAAAACTAAAAGACATATAGAAAACCATGCATGTCTCAATCTTTTTAGGTGTTTGTCTTATTTTGCGATATTTTTTATAAAACTCTGTGATTTAAAGTAGCTGTTTTTTCTATAAAAACTCTTAATCTTTTTCTTCTTTTTCAGTTTCTGCACGATATTGTATAACATCATCAACTAAGCCAAACGCTTTGGCTTCTTCTGCTGTCATAAAATGATCGCGATCGAGAGTTCTCTCAATAATCTCATAATCTTGACCTGTATGTTGAACATAAATTTCATTTAAACGCCGTTTCATCTTTATAATGTCTTGCGCATGTCGCTCAATATCTGAAGCTTGACCTTGAAAACCACCAGATGGTTGATGCACCATAATACGTGCGTTTGGCAATGTAAAACGATGACCTTTTGCTCCAGCTGTTAACAATAAAGACCCCATAGATGCCGCCTGCCCCATGCAAAGCGTAGAAACAGGAGGGCGAATAAACTGCATAGTATCATAAATAGCCATACCAGATGTTACGACACCACCTGGAGAATTAATATAAAGACTAATTTCTTTTTTAGGATTTTCCGCTTCCAAGAAAAGCAATTGTGCACAAACAAGCATTGCCATACCATCTTCGACAGGACCATTAATAAAAATAATCCGCTCCTTTAAAAGACGGGAAAAAATATCATAGGCCCGTTCACCACGATTGGTTTGTTCAATAACCATAGGAACAAGGCTTAATGCTGTTTTCATTGGATCACTCATATTTTTACTTTCCGTTCATATAACAACCGCTCTTTACACATTCAATGTTTTTATCCATATGTTAACATTACTCTCTTGCGCAAGCTACAATCAAGAGCTATTTAAGGTAGATTAAAATCTCAATAGTTAAAATAGCAATAATAACTCTATCTAAACAAATGATGAACATCAGGGATGCGAGATACCGCCCAATGGTAAAAACTTCCTTCCTGAGGTCTTTTCGTGGTCTTTGTCTTTCTGTGAATATGAAAGCCTATCAAGCGTGAATCTGTAAGCGGCTTTATGCCAAAAGCTGGTTCAAAAATACGTTCAGTTTTTCGCCCAGTCCAATAATAAAAAGTTTCCTTTTCCTTTGCTTCATGAAAAAAACCATATCGTTTTGCTAATCGTGAAATACCATCATTGCCAAATATCGTAACACCAAGACTTCCCGGTAAAATCGGCATTTTTTTTCTCTTTAACCAGAATGGTCTCCAAATACGACGCTTAAATCCAAGCCAATGAGGAATAATTTCTGTGCCTGCCCAATAATCTTCAAATATTTTTATAATAGGGTTATTGGGCGGAAAATAAAGTGCAGAAACGCCTACTCTTGTATTATTTTCTCTTGCCAACCAAACCTTATCCGCATCTGGATGAAATTGTTTAACAAGGTAAACATCTGTATCTAACCAAACACCTTGTTGATATTTCATCAGCATAACACGAAAAAAATCCGAAAACTGAACAATTGTACACCCTGGTTTATTATCAGAAAAATCGGGGTCAAGGCGATAAATTGCTGAGCGTGGTAAAATTGATTCGGCTTCATGCAACTCAACACCGGCAGGAAGATTATCTATTTTTTTATCATAACTAAAAAGCTTAACGCGCTGTCCAGTTTTAACCATTGAGGACAAACAAAGCCTATCCACCAATCTTAATTGTCCACTATACCAAAAAGTACAAATATCCATAGATAATATATCAAAAATATTCTAAACTTACGCGAAAGAGTTGTTCAACATCACGAACCCTATCAGCAAGAGCAAAAATCACTATTCTATCACCAGACAAAATGCGCGTATCTGCCGAAAGTTGTATTATTGTCTTATTGCGATAAATTGCACCAATTCTCAAACCATCTGATAAATTGAGCTCTGATAATGACTTACCAACCAATGAAGATGTTTGCATCACTTCAGCTTCAATAATTTCTGCTCGGCCATTAAAAACTGAATGAACAGAACGAATACGTCCACGGCGCATTTGTTGCAAAATTCTCGATATTGTAACGCTATGGGGATTAAGATATGCATCCACACCAACAGCACGACTAAATTCTTGATAGGCAACATTATTAATCAATACCATATTGGCTTTGCAGCCCAATCTTTTAGCAATAATAGCGCTTAAGAGATTAACCTGATCTTGATTGGTCAATGTAATCATTAAATCGGACTGATCAATTCCCGCATCTTGAAGAATCACTGGATCTAACACGTTACCGTATAAAACTGTTGTTTTTTCAAGCTGATCAGCAATCGTGAGAGCTCTTTCTCTATGCGATTCTATAATCTTCAATTTTAATTTATGGAAACGCTTTTCAATAGCCTGTGCAACATAAAGGCCAATGTGACCGCCTCCTGCAATAATCATGCGGTGGGCATCTTGTTCTTTATGACCAAAAAGCCCAACAGCACGGCGCATTTGATCACGAGCAACAACAAGATAGGTTATATCACCAACGCGTAATTGCGTTTCTGAATGTGCAACCAATAATTCCGCGCCACGTTTAATAGCGGTAACCGTCGTATGAAGATCTGGAAAAAGCTCTGTTAATTGACGCAAAGGTGTATTAATAACTGGACAATCTTCCATGCATTCCAAGGCTAGCGCAACAACATCATCATTACAAAAATAAAGAACATCTATTGCACCAGGTAAAGCAATACGGCGCAAAACCATTTCCCCAACTTCAACTTCTGGCGAAATAACCACATCAATGGGAATATTCTCTCTGGAAAAAAGCGTCTTATAACGTGGTTCTAAATAAGATTGTGAACGAATACGAGCAATTTTTGTGGGCACATTAAATAATGAATGTGCTACTTGACAAGCTACCATATTGACTTCATCAAACAAAGTGACAGCAATCAACATATCAGCTTTGTCTGCATCTGCAGCCAAAAGAACTTCAGGACGTGAACCGTGACCAACAAAACCTCTCACATCCAATGTATCGCGAATCTTTTCAATTAATCTCGTTTCAATATCAATAACAGTAACATCGTGATTTTCAGCAGCAAGACGCTCTGCTATCCCATACCCAACCTGTCCTGCTCCGCAAATAATAACACGCATCGCTTTAAGAAACTCCAAGCGCTTTAAGTTTACGGTGCAAAGCTGAACGCTCCATGCCTATAAATTCAGCAGTACGTGATATATTTCCACCCAAACGCCCAATCTGTGCCACTAAATATCTCTTTTCAAACAATTCTCGTGCTTCACGTAACGGCAAATCCATTATACTTTCATCTGAATCCATTTGAAGACGTGGCAAAGAATCACTTACTTCACTGGGAAGAAAGTCCGCTGTTATAGGACCATCACCATCCCGCACAAGAATAAGAAGACGCTCAATATTATTGCGTAATTGCCGCACATTACCCGGCCAAGCATGCGTTTGCAAAATAGCAATCACATCATCACTGATTGCACGCGGTTTAATCCCAACCTGCTGTGATATTGTTTTTACAAAATGATGTACAAGTTCTGGAATGTCTTCACGACGCGCTGAAAGGGGCGGAACAGCAATAGGAACAACCGAAAGACGGTGGAAAAGATCTTCTCTAAAGCGCCCATCAGAAATGAGGTTTTCAAGATTTTGCGCTGTCGAAGAAATAATACGCACATCCACTTTAACACGTTTTGTGCCGCCAACTCTTTCAAATGTCTGCCCCGTTAACACCCGAAGAATCTTACCTTGAGTCTCACGTGGCATGTCAGCAATTTCATCAAGATATAATATACCGCCATGAGCTTCCTCTAAGGCACCGATCTTGCGCTCTCTTCCTTCCATTTCACTGCCAAACAGCTCTATTTCCATTCTTTCCGGAGTAATCGTTGCAGCATTTATTGTAACAAATGGCCCATTCGAACGCGTTGAGAGCGCATGAATAGTTCGTGCAACAGTTTCTTTTCCTGCCCCTGAAGGACCTGTTATCATGACGCGACTATTGGTTGGTGCTACTTTTTCTATGATTTGACGCAAATTTTTTACAACTGTCGATTTTCCGAGCAACTCTAATGTCTCGTTCGAACGCTTTCGCAATTCTAAAAGCTCACGTTTTAAATTTGAGTTTTCAAGTGTTCTCTCTGCAACCAATACAAGTCTATCAGCTTTAAAAGGTTTTTCAATGAAATCATATGCCCCTCGCTTTATAGCGGAAACAGCCGTCTCAATATTACCATGACCAGAGATCATAACGACCGGAAGAGCCGGATATTGCGTTTTAATTTCATCAAGCAATGCTAAACCATCAAGACGACTACCCTGTAGCCAAATATCCAAAAAAATGAGCTTTGGAATACGCTCACTAATTTGAGCCAATGCTTCATCAGAGTTACAAGCAACACGCGTTTCATAACCTTCATCATCTAAAATACCAGCAACAAGCTCACGAATATCTGCTTCATCATCAACAATCAAGATATCTGATACCATACTATTCCCCTATCTTATGATTTATGGCTTGTATAATACTACCCTGCTTACCCCCATCCGCCGGAAATATCAAACGGATCATCGCACCACGACCTTCATAAAAACTCTCCGGTGCATCATGAAGCTCCATGGAACCACCGTGATCTTCAATAACTTTGCGCACAATGGCTAACCCGAGCCCTGTTCCTTTTTCCCGCGTTGTTATATAGGGCTCTAATAACTTTTGTCTTTGCTCTTTAGGAAGTCCTTTCCCATTATCAACAACATCCACAACCACCCATTCCTCTTGACGATAAGAACGGACAAGAATATGACCGTGAATATTTTCCTCTCGCACAACTGAATCTATGGATTCGCTCGCGTTTTTGATAACATTGCAAAAAGCTTGTACAATGAGACGGTTATCAAATGCACCCATAAGTGGTAGACTTCCTAAATCTTGCTCAAAATGAATATCATGTCGTGTCACTTCTATCAAGAAACATGCTTCGCGCAACAATTCTCGTATATCTAAAATATGCATTTGTGGTTTGGGCATACGTGCAAAAGAGGAAAACTCATCAACCATACGCCCAATATCTCCAACCTGTCGAATAATTGTCTCAATACACCGCTCAAAGACCTCTCTATCTTGTGTAATAACTTTGTTATAACGTTTACGAATGCGTTCGGCGGATAACTGAATGGGTGTGAGGGGATTTTTTATTTCGTGTGCAATACGCCGTGCAATATCCGCCCACGCCGCTGTACGTTGCGCTGCAACAAGGTCTGTAATATCATCAATTGTTAGAACCCAAGATTGCCCCTGTCCATCATCCTCTTCCATCGTAACTTGGACATTACAGACACGCTCTTTTCCTGCAACGTTTAAAGTAACCTGCTCACGATGATTTTTACGATCCAATGAACGTGCAAACTGAAAAACCTGCCAAATTTCAGCACTTAAAGATAAAAGACTTTGTCCAACAACGTGTTCAGAGCGAATATCAAACATCGCTTCAATAGACCGATTAATAATTGTAATATCACCATTATCATCTATACCTGCTACTCCTGCTGTTACACCCGATAACACTGCTTCAGAAAAACGCCTTCTCTCATCAATTTGATCACGCACTGCAATCAACTCATTGCGCCGACTTTTCAATTCACTAACCATGTAATTAAAAGTTTTGGATAATTGCCCAATATCCCCATCTTTTGCTCGTACTGGCACAAAAATTTCCATATTTCCAGTAGCAACATCATCAGCTGCACTAATGAGAAGACGAATAGGACGTACTAAGCGATCAGCGACAGCAATAGCGGCCCAAATAGCTGATAGGAATAAACTAAAAAAAAGACATAAATAAAGCATACCAAATGCAATTTGCGTCAGCAGGCGATTTTCATTTAAATCACGATAACGATCTGTATTGACTTCTGTCAAACGCAAAGCAGATAAAACACCTTTATCAACGTCACGCACCAAATATAGAAATGTGTTTGGAATGTTGGTAAATTTTAAAATAATACCAAAATAATCATGCACGCCTGGTTGAAAAGAAAAAGGCCTCGCACTGGTTGCACGTTCAATAAGATTGGAAGGAGGAATTGGCAGTTTATCTTCATCACCAAGAGCACTCGATATAAAAATAGCTCCGCTAGAACTTAACAAAAATGCGCCACGCAAATTGCGTCCTATAGCATGGCGCGTCAATTGCATCCTATATTCAGCTGGATTACGTTCTAAGAGTTTTTTGTTATCAAGTGCAAATGCCATCGCGTAGGATAAATTTTTTAAATTTTGAAGCATTTCATCTGCATAAGCATTTGCTAAATCAATAGAAGAGCCCACAATTTGCCGCGTTGTTGTATCAAACCATCGATCAAGTCCCAAATTTAGTGCTGGACCCGATACAAGAGCTACAGCAACAGCTGGCATTGTTGCAACAAGTGCAAACAATGAAATAAGGCGCACATGAAGACGCGACCCTGCACGCCTTGAACGCCAAGCACGAATGATCGGAATCATCTCATAAAAAACGATGACAATAAGCCCTAAAACCCAAAAACTATTAATCCCTATAAGAATAAGAGTTACTGTTCTACTGGGAACAACAGGGGTTAATCCAATAAGAATAATAAATGAAACAGAGGCCGTAAGTAAAGCCAATACAATAATTGTAATCCCTAAAAAAATATATACCTTACTTAAACGATACAACTCATCGTTATAAGTATTTTTATCTATGTCTTGAAGATTCGTCACAGATGTTATATTCGTCATGAGCTTACATACCCTTATCCCATTATTCTCATATAACCTTTTGTAGCAAAAATTGACAATACTAATACTACATTTAAAATAGAGCAAATATAGTCAACGAGAAAGAACTTCTACATTTTGCAAAATATCTTTAAAATAAACTGTGTTCGACGATACTTTACGAAGGAAATGAGATGCGATTAACAAAACAAACAAATTATGCTCTTCGAATGCTCATGTATTGTGCAGATAATCAGGGAACTCTCAGTCGTGTTCCAGAAATTGCTAAAGCATATGCCGTTTCAGAACTTTTTTTATTTAAAATCCTTCAGCTGCTTGTTCAAGCAGGTTTTATACAAACAGTGCGTGGACGCAATGGTGGAGTTAGATTGGCGAAACCCGCAGCAGAGATTTCAGTCGCTGATGTTGTGAAAGTAACAGAAGATAACTTTTCCCTAGCAGAATGTTTCGATACTGCAGAACCAACTTGCCCCTTGATCGATTTTTGTGGTTTAAATACCGCACTTCAAAAAGCATTAAATGCTTTTTTTGAGGTGTTATCCGTGATATCCCTTGCTGATCTACAACAACCATCCTTTCAAAATCATTTTAAAATTAATGACAAAAAGGCAAACTAAGATTATAATACAAGGAGATTAGGTATTTCTATTGCAGCAATAATATTAGCCGCTGGACGTGGTGAAAGAGCAGGATCTCCCCATGAAATTCCAAAACAATATCGGCTTCTAGGACAAAAGCCGATTATTTATCATACCGTGCATTGTTTTTTGCAGCATCCAGCTATCACAACAATTATCCTTGTTATTCATCCAGAAGATCGTCAAATCTGTGAACAAGCTATTGGTGATTTTAAAGAGCGCCTTATTATCGTTGAAGGAGGCAATACACGTCAAATCTCTACCTTAAATGGACTTCAGGCACTCAAAAAATTCAATCTCCAATATGTGCATATTCATGATGGTGCACGCCCCTTTATCGAAAAAAAGCTTCTTGATAACATTCACAATACAATCACACCTCAAGAAGGTGTTCTTCCTGTCCTTCCCATCTCTGATACCCTTAAACGTGTAAATAATCAGCATGTTTTAGAAACAATTCCCCGTACCCATCTTTATAGTGCACAAACTCCACAGTGTTTTCCCTTTGAACATATCTTAGCCGCCCATAAGCAAGCAAAACAAGCTTGCAAAAAAGAATTCACTGACGATTCTGCGATTGCAGAATGGTTTGGAATTCCTATGCGTACCGTTCCTGGGGATCCTAACAACATAAAAATTACATGGCATGAAGATTTTAATACCGCACATTTATATCTCCAAAAGAAAATGCAAATGTTTCCTGATATCCGCACCGGCAATGGTTATGATGTTCACTCTTTCGAGGAAGGTGACTTTCTTATTTTATGTGGTATAAAAATCCCTTTTCATAAAAAATTAAATGGACACTCCGATGCAGATGTTGCTCTTCACGCGCTAACAGATGCCCTGCTCGCTACGCGAGGTGCTGGAGATATTGGCACACATTTCCCTCCCTCTGATCCCCAATGGAAAAATGCATCATCAGAAATTTTTCTCCGTCATGCTCTTGATATTCTAAAACAAGCAGGTGGTCGTATCGCCAATGTTGATATCACAATTATCGCTGAAAATCCTAAAATTGGTCCCTATCGTCATGCCATGACAGAAAATCTTATGACAATACTTTCAATGACACCTGATCGAATCTCTATCAAAGCAACAACAAATGAAAGGCTTGGATTTATTGGTCGTGGTGAAGGAATTGCTGCTCTTGCAACAGCGAGCGTTCTTTATTCAGGAGAACTTCCCCAATGACATATCTTTGTGAAAAACAAGCACATGAAGTCCTTAATATCTTTCGCCAAAAAGGTTTGCTGTTAACAACTGTAGAGTCTTGTACAGGAGGACTCATTGCTGCAAGCCTCACAAATATTGCAGGCTCGTCAGATGTTCTCGATTGTGGATTTGTTGTTTATTCAAATGAATCTAAAACACGCCTTGTTGGCGTTTGTGCTGAACTTATAAAAACCTATGGCGCCGTTTCAAAAGAAGTTGCTCTTGCAATGGCTGAGGGTGGATTAAAACATTCACAAGCTGACATTGCAGTCTCTGTAACAGGAATTGCTGGTCCAGGAGGAGAAAGTCTTGATAAACCTGTAGGACTTGTGCATTGCGCAGTTGCTTACAAAAATCATAAAACTCTGCACAAAGAAATGCACTTTGGTCATCTTAACCGCAATGCTATCCGCCATGCAACTGTTGAAAATGTTTTTAAAATGATTCTGGAATTGCTTCACTGAATTCCCCATACTAATTTCAAAGCTCTCTATTCCACATTGAGTCTATAATCGTCAACATCTTGAAAAAATGATTTATTGCGCCACAACTTTCAGTTGAATTAATCAAATTTATTCACTTGCACGCCACAAGAAAAAAACTGTATAAATAAAATGATTAAAGAAAAGGATACTTGTACCTCTCTCAAATGCTAAGAGCTCGCGCAACATCTCGAGAGATGGCAAATAAATGGTGCAGGCTGACTTCTTCATAAGTGTAAAGATGTTTATTTATATACTTTTACGAGTATCTATACTATTTATTATGAAATGGGTATGACGCAAGCATGTCCTATTTGGGCGTTTTGTTTGGATATGCCTCTATTAAAAAAGAGAAACAAAAGCGTGAAGCTGTGCATCATCTTCATCATTTAAAATGATATTCCTTTAATATGCTTTTCAAAGCTGAAAAAGATGAATTAAAACAAATAGTAAAGATGGAAACCAGTTTTCACCTTCACGCCGTTATAAGCAATACCTATTGTTAAAAAATAACAGAATAGACTATGTTATCGTAGAGCCATAAATCTGATGCGCACGCTTCTCAAAAGCGTCGGTGAATTTACGAAACGCAATATCAAACATTGAGCCCATCACTAATCCAAGCGTTTTACTTTTAAATTCATAATCAATAAAAAACTCTACATTACATGCATTGGTATTTTCAATATCATGAAAGGACCAACGATTTTCAAGATATTTGAATGGACCATCAATATATTTAACTTCTATAAGATTTTTTTCCGGCTGAAGAAATACTTGAGTCGTAAAAGTTTCACGGATAATCTTATAGCCAACGGTCATATCCGCAAGAAGCAATATTTTTTTCCCATACTCTTTTCGAGAACGTACTATCAAAGACTCACACATTGGTAAAAATTCAGGATAACGCTCAATATCTGAAACCAGCTCAAACATTTCACTGGCACTATGGGTGATCTGCCGATGTATTGTAAAAATCGGCATAATTATCTCTGTAAGGAAAATTTTTCATCACGCGCTTTTTGCAAAATAGCAAAATCATCTCCAGCATGATGAGATGAACGTGTCAGAGGATTGGAGGCCATATGTAAAAATCCTTTTACTTTACCAATCTTGGCAAAAGACTCAAATTCTTCAGGAGGCACAAAACGAACAACTGGATGATGTTTTCGTGTAGGCTGCAAATATTGTCCAATCGTCATAAAGTCAACATCAGCAGAGCGCAAATCATCCATCAATTGCAAAATTTCATTTCGCTCCTCCCCAAGACCAACCATAATTCCCGATTTTGTAAAAATTGTTGGATCAAGTTCTTTAACGCGTTGTAATAAACGAATTGAATGAAAATAACGTGCCCCTGGACGAACCTTCAAATAGTTAGAAGGAACTGTTTCTAAGTTATGATTAAAAACATCAGGCTTAGCAGCAACAACAACTTCTAAAGCGCCATCCTTATGACGAAAATCAGGTGTCAGAACTTCAATTGTTGTTTTAGGAGTTTTTTGACGAATCGCATAAATAACTTTTGCAAAATGCTCAGCACCACCATCAGCAAGATCATCACGATCAACAGATGTAATGACAACATGTTTTAATTCCATCCGTGCAACAGCATCGGCTACACGTTCTGGCTCATTATCATCAACGGCAAGTGGAATACCTGTTGCAACGTTACAAAAAGCACAAGCACGCGTACATATTTCACCTAAAATCATAAAGCTAGCATGCCGCTGGCTCCAACATTCGCCAATATTAGGGCAACCAGCTTCTTCACATACAGTCACTAACTTATGCGTACGTACAATACCATGTGTTTCCTTATAAATTGGCGATGTTGGCGCTTTTACACGAATCCAATCTGGCTTTTTTTGAACGCTTGTATCAGGACGATGTGCCTTTTCAGGATGACGCAAACGTCTATTTGTAACTCTATCAACAACCGTAACCATTTAAGCCTTTGCCTTATAAATACGAAGTAACAATCAAAAATATAAAATCTTTCATACAATCCAGTCATCAAGCGTTTAAAACTTGACCATAAGCATCCAATACACTTTCTTTCATCATTTCCGATAAAGTCGGATGTGGAAAGACAGTATGCATTAATTCTTCTTCTGTTGTTTCAAGATTCATAGCAATAACAAAACCCTGTATCAATTCTGTTACCTCAGCCCCTACCATATGGGCCCCAAGAAGCTGTCCTGTTTTTTTATCAAAAATTGTTTTTACTAACCCCTGATCTTCACCCAAAGCAATCGCCTTGCCATTCGCAGCAAAAGAATAACGACCAATACGTATATCATAACCTGCTTCTTTTGCTGTAGCTTCTGAAAGCCCTACAGAGGCAACCTGTGGTGTACAATATGTACACCCTGGAATTTTTCTTTTATCAAGCGGATGAGCATTCTTTAAACCTGCAAGATGCTCAATACATATCACACCTTCTTCTTCTGCTTTATGTGCCAACATAGGAGGACCTGCTACATCACCAATAGCATAAATGCCTTCCACCCCCGTCCAACTCCATTCATCAGTTACAATGCACCCGCGATCGGTTTTTATTCCCAAAGCTTCTAAACCAAGATTCTCAATATTACCTTGCACCCCAACAGCCGAAATCAACCGGTCAACAGTCATTGACTCTATTTTACCTTGAACATCAATATGTACAGTCACAGAATCAGAAGATTTTTCAACCTTTGTTACTTTTGCTTGACGAAGAATGCGTAAACCTTTTTTCTCTAACTGTTTACAAGCAAACGTTGAAATTTCAATATCTTCAGCAGGCATGATGTGGGGCATCATTTCAACAACAGTTACTGTCGCCCCCATATCACAATAAAAAGAGGCAAATTCAATGCCAATAGCCCCAGACCCTATAACCAAAAGCGATTTTGGCATTGCTGGCGGTATCATAGCTTCAAAATAAGTCCAAATGAGTTTTCCATCTGGCTCAATACCAGGAAGGACACGAGGACGTGCACCCGTTGCAATAATGATATGCTTTGCTTGATATGTTCCCTCCCCTAACGTCCCTTTAGGGACTGGATTTTGCGGTTGCATAATCGGTTTGGAGGATGAAGAAACCATAATTTCCGCAGGATGGCTTCTCTTCGCTTCTTTAGTAAGCTTTGCTTCACCCCAGATAATATCAATTTTGTTTTTTTTCATTAAAAAATCAACACCAGCATTTAAACGTGCTGAAACACCGCGTGAACGTGCCACAACATCTTTGATGTTTGCCTCAATTGAACCATTAATTTTTAGTCCATAATTTTTTGCATGTTCAGCAAAATGTTTCATTTCCGCTGAACGTAGAAGGGCCTTTGTTGGAATACACCCCCAATTTAAACAGATCCCTCCCAAATGTTCACGTTCAACAATCGCAGTCTTAAAACCACATTGTGCTGCACGAATTGCGGTTACATATCCGCCTGGACCTGATCCAATCACAATTACATCATAAAGATTTGCCACAGTAATTCCTCCATGGATATATATAAAACGGATATGCATTTTTTGAACTTAAAACTGCAAAACAACATCACAGAATTATCTTATGTCTTTTTCTTTAAGCTTCACGTAAATGCTTTACCCAAACTAGAAATAGCAATAACATTGCTCTTCAAACTCTTAAATTTGTTTTTATTCTCTTAACACACTCTCTCACAATTTACGTGAAGAACTGTTAAACAGTTCAAACCAACATTGCTAATGGATTTTCAATCATCTTCTTAAAAGCCCGCGCGAGCTCTGCGGCTAAAGCACCATCGACAGCACGATGATCCGCAGAAATTGTAACTGACATAATTGTCGCAACAACTAATGCACCATTTTTAACAACGGCGCGTTCTTCCCCTGCACCAATCGCAAAAATCGTCGCATGCGGTGGATTAAGGATAGCCGAAAAACTTTTTATACCATACATCCCCATATTTGATACAGCTGTTGTTCCACCCTGATATTCTTCCATTTTTAACTTGCCCTCACGCGCACGCTTTGCAAAATCCTTCATCTCTTTGGAAATAAGTGATAACGGCTTTTCCTCTGCATGGCGAATAATCGGCGTAATTAACCCATTGGGAATAGAAACAGCAACCCCAACATCACAATGTTTATGATGAAGCATTCCGCCTTCAAGCCAAGAGACATTCGCATCAGGAACAGCTTTCAAAGACAGTGCGACAGCTTTGATCACCATATCATTAACAGAAAGCTTATAAGTAGGCTGAGTTTCTTCCTGCCCCTTAATCATTGGTGCAGCAGCATTCAGTTGTGTACGCAGTGCTAACAGCGCATCAAGTTCACAATCTACCGTTACATAGAAATGTGGAACTCTCTGTTTTGATTCCATCAAACGTGTTGCGATTGTTTTACGCATATTATTATGGGGTGCGAAGGTATATTCATCCTCTTTAAAGAGTTTCAGTATCTGTTTGTCAGAAGCACCTGTAGCTACTAGCTCCCCTATTTGTGATGAATAAGACACTTTAGAAATATCACTACTCACAGCTTTTTCTACATCGCGCTTGATAATACGCCCATGCGGACCACTTCCAGAAATAAGGGATAAATCAAGGCCTTCCTGAGATGCTAATCGCCGCGCTAAGGGAGAGGCAAAAAGACGCGCTACCTTTTTATCTTGCTGTATTAATTGCTGAGCTGATGATTCATGAGACATTTTTGTACCCTTTGAGTCCGTCTGTTTCAGAGTATCTGTCTGTTTTACGCGCTCTGGTTCTTGTTTTGTAGAAGAAGAGATTTCTTCTGAAACTTTTGCCGCTTCAGCTAAATCTTCACCTTCTTCTGCTAAAACAACAATTAAAGCATTTACTTTAACGCCTTGTGTTCCAGCAGGAACAACAATTTTGGCAACCCTACCTTCATCAACGGCTTCGACTTCCATTGTCGCTTTATCCGTCTCAATCTCAGCAATAACATCACCGGAGGAAACCTTATCTCCCTCCTTAATATTCCATTTTGTTAAATTTCCCTCTTCCATCGTAGGGGAAAGTGCTGGCATTGTAATTTTAATGGGCATTATGCTTTCCTCCGTTATGCTCTGTATGTCACAGCCTTAACGGCCTCAATAATCTCAGCAGTATTAGGCAAAGCCAACTTCTCAAGATTAGCAGCATAAGGCATCGGAACATCTTTACCAGAAATCGTAGCAATTGGCGCATCAAGATAATCAAAAGCCTGCTGCATAACACGCGTTGCTATTTCAGTTCCCACGGATGACTGAGGAAATCCCTCTTCAATCGTTACCAAACGACCTGTTTTTTTAACTGAAGAAAGAATTGTTGGAAGATCCATCGGGCGAATGGTTCGTAAATCAATCAATTCAACATCGATACCAAATTGTTCAATTTCCGGCAACGCTTGAACGGCATAATGCATTCCAATTCCACACGCGACAATCGTCACATCTTGTCCAGACTTATGAATACGCGCCTTACCAATAGGCAAAACAAAATCATCCAATTGAGGGACATCAAATTGATGCCCATACAAAATCTCATTTTCAAGAAAAATAATAGGATTATCATCACGAATAGCAGCTTTCAGCAAACCTTTTGCATCTGCAGCACTATAAGGCATGACAACTTTCAGACCTGGTACATGACTATACCATGCAGCATAGCATTGAGAATGTTGAGCACCAACACGGGCAGCCGCGCCATTGGGACCCCTAAAAACCATAGGAGCGGTCATTTGTCCACCAGACATATAACGTGTTTTGGCTGCTGAGTTAATAATTTGGTCCATCGCCTGCATCGCAAAATTAAATGTCATAAACTCGACAATAGGACGTAACCCTCCAAAAGCAGCCCCGACAGCCAGCCCAGCAAAGCCGTGCTCTGTAATTGGGGTATCAATAACTCGGCGTTCTCCGAATTCTTCCAACAAACCTTGACTAACCTTATAGGCACCTTGATATTGCGCGACCTCTTCCCCCATGAGAAAAACTTTTTCATCACGCCGCATTTCTTCAGCCAAAGCCTGATTAAGCGCTTCACGAACTGTCATTGTAACCATTTGTGTTCCCGCTGGAATATCAAAATTAGGAAATGTATCAAAAGTAGAAGCAGACTGCGGAACTGACGATGCCAGAGAAAGAGGAGATTCCTTAGTTTTTTTTGCTGTATCAGTAGGTTGCGAAATATCCTCAGCACGCTCACCTTCTTCTAACAAAATCGCAATAACAGTATTAACCTTTACGCCTTCAGAACCTTCAGGCACAAAAATTTTACCAAGAGTACCTTCATCAACGGCCTCTACTTCCATTGTAGCCTTATCCGTCTCAATTTCAGCAATAACATCGCCAGAGCTAACCTTATCACCTTCTCTCTTGAGCCATTTAGACAGTTTACCTTCTTCCATAGTTGGTGAAAGCGCCGGCATCAAAATATCAATAGACATACTTGCTTCCCTCGCATCAAACTAAAATATCAGTATAGAGCTCAGAAGCATCTGGCTCTTGATCACTTTGTGCAAAATCTACCGCATCAGCAACAATTGCACGGACCTCTTTCTCAATAGATTTTAAATCATCTTCGTTCGCCCAATTTTTTTTAAGAATCCGACTTTTTACTTGATCAATCGGATCGTGCTCCTCTTTTATTTTTTGGACTTCTTCCTTTGAACGATATTTTGCTGGATCAGACATGGAATGACCACGATAGCGATAGGTCTGCATATCAAGAATGATCGGTCCTTTACCTGAGCGTGCCCAAGAAATCGCTTCATCAGCAGCTCCTTTTACTGATCGAACATCCATACCGTCAACAACAATACCTGGAATTTCAAAAGAAAGACCACGTCGGGAAAAATCAGTTTCTGCAGATGCACGTGAAACTGACGTTCCCATAGCATACTGATTATTTTCAATAATATAAACAACAGGAAGCTTCCAAAGTGAAGCCATATTAAAACTTTCGTAAACCTGCCCCTGATTTGCGGCACCATCACCAAAATAAACCAATGTCACATTATCTTTACCAAGGTACTGATTCGAAAATGCCAAACCTGAACCAATTGGAACCTGCGCACCAACAATACCATGTCCTCCATAAAAGTTCTTTTCTTTAGAGAACATATGCATCGAGCCACCTTTCCCTTTGGAAAAGCCACCTTGACGTCCCGTTAATTCTGCCATGACACCACGTGGGCTCATCCCAACGGCTAACATATGACCATGATCACGGTAAGACGTAATAACCTGATCACCTTCTTTTGCCGCTTTCAATGTTCCTATAACAACGGCTTCCTGACCAATATAAAGGTGACAAAATCCCCCAATAAGCCCCATACCATAAAGTTGTCCTGCTTTTTCTTCAAAACGGCGAATTAAAAGCATTTCACGATAAGCATCAATTTCTTCTTCTTTTGTAAAGTCTGCTATTGGTGCTTTCTTTGTGGTGCTTGATAATGCAGTGCGCGCCACCGACGCAGAATTTTTTTTAAGTCGTTCTGCCATATTAAACTCCCTTTTATGATTATTTAGGAATAACCTTTACGAACAAAAGTTACAAGCCTTATCAATCGGCTTAAACAATATCATTGCTGATTGTTGTTTAAAGTAAGCGATTTTTCATTTACCTTTGGTATCATTTCAAGGTATTAAGATTGTCAGTTCATTTGGCTTAGAAAAGTTCAAATTCTTTCGGACATACTCATCCAGCATATCTTTTTCTATATGTCCATTGCGTAAAAGAGAAATACGCTTTTCCATGAATATCCGCTCAGCTTCTATTTTATGAAGCTCCTTTTCTAATTCGCTAATATGCTGATTAACTTCACTGCGTGAATACAATCCATACTCACCATGATAAATGTGATAACTGAAATAGCTTAAGACTCCCACCGTCATAAGAGGTAGTACAAAGCGCACTTTGATTGATCGACGTTTCTGCTTTGTCCACATAAAATAGCACAGTCTTTACAGCACAAATTTTTTAATATTTTGCCCAACTATGCACGATTTTGATTAATACCTCATTACCAAATCTATACACTCAAACAATTTGTTATCGCCAATTTATCCCCCCCTTAAATACAATCAAAGTAAGCTGAATGCCCCACTTTTTGTATTACAAATATTGGATATCCCACTAACTTGTGATTTTACACCCATCTTTGTCTTTAAAACTTCCTGTTAAAATGACTATAAAATCAATCAATACCCAAGGTGTAATTATCAAAAAAATTCCTATAAGCCCTACCGGCATAAGTATTACACTTATTATAAGTATTACACTTATTATATTTATAAGAAGCATTGCAATGCCCGTTCCAACTTTACCAACCATAAAACGATGAAGTCCTAGTCCACCTAGAAAAAAACAAACGACCGCTAACGTCACTTTTGATTGCTGTGACTGACCTTCAGTCAAGATAGGGAAAATAGATTTAATGGTATCCCCTTCACACACAAAATCAACGACGTCACCAACTTTCGGCGGCGTTTTTCCTGACCAATCCCAATTCGCAAACTGATAGCGCTTACCATCAGCCCCTGAAATGAAATAATCTCCTTGATCATGACCAATAATCTTACCTTTCATCTTCACCACCTATAAAATTGTTATTCATAAAGAAGCTTTTCTTCTAATATGATAATATGTTGAATAAACATCACTGCATGAATACAGTCTGTATTCACCGTGATATATGACAATTTAAAAAGCTAAAAATTCCCCAACAACTTAAAATTCCCGCAATTACAAGTGGTAATACAAAGCACGCTGTTCGATTTGCACCTTTGCTTTTTTCATATGAAATAGTACAGTCTTTTTCAATAGTTTTATTTAAATATTCATAATTTTCTTTAATATTTCACATTTAAAGACATATATTAAAATAATTTACATTATTAAATTAATATATTGACAACATTAAAAGTAAAGAAAGTGCCTCACTCTTTACATTTTATATTATTCTAAAATTTCTACCAATTTATAATTTTATCCCCATTTTCATCCCTAAAATATCCGGATAAAATAACTATAAAATCGATAAACGACCACGGTATAGTAACTAACAGCCCTATACCTGTTATCGTTATAAGAAGCATTGCAATGCCCGTTCCGACTTTACCAGCCATAAAGCGATGAATTCCCAACCATCCAAAAAACCAACAAACAAGTGCTATCGCCAATCTTGATTTTTCTGACTGCGATTTACTCAAAAGAGGGAGAACAGATTTAACAACATTATCTTCATATACAAAATCAACGGTATCCCCTACCTTTGGTGGTTTTTTTCCTAACCAATCCCAACTCGTAAATTGATAACGCTTACCATCAGCCCCTGAAACGAAGTAATCTCCTTGATCCTGACCAATAATCCTACCTTTCATCCTTGCCCACCTATAAAGCTTCTCCTCATGTGTTATTCATAAAGAGATTATTTCTAATTTGATGATATATCGATTAACCTCACGGCGTAAATAAAATTTGTAGCAGCCGTGATAAACGTGAAATTAAAATAGCTCTGATCCCCCCAATGAGCTAATGTTTTCTGCTGCTATAAGCAGCAATACAAAACACACCTTAGTGGATTTACGCCGTTGTTTTACCCACATAAAATAGCACAGTCTTTTTCAATACTTTTATTCAACTGTGCATATTTCTCTTAATATCTCACATTAAAGAAATAGAGTACAATAATCTTGCATTATGCAACTCAATATATTGATCGAAATAAAAAGTAAACTTAATTATTTTCTTTTTATTATAAAATTTTTACAAATCTGTAATCTGATTCCCATCTTTATCCGTAAATCTTCCAGCAACAATGACTATAAAATCAACAATTGCCCAAATACCGGTAATTATCAATCCAAACAATGATAAAGATAGAACCAGCATTAAAGCACCAGTCCGAACTTTACCAACCATAAAGCGATGAACACCAAAGATACCTGCAACCCAACAAAGCAGTGCGAACATTATCTTTGTGTTCTCTGTACCTGGTCTCAACAATGGGAAAACAGAACTGACAACACCTCCTTCACAGACAAAATCAACAGCATTACCAATCCTTGGTGGATTCTTTCCCAACCAATCCCAAGTCGCAAACTGATAACGTTTACCATCATCACCCGAAACGAGATAATTTCCTTGGTCTTGACTAATAATTATACCTCTCATATTAATCCCTATAAATTTAAACACTTAAAAATTATTGCGTATATGCCTTTGATAAAAAATCTCAATTTCATAGTCTAAATAATATCATACTCTCACACTCTTTGCTCGCAACTATACACGATATAAATCACCAGCATAACGCGCTTGGGCTCCTAGCATTTCTTCAATACGAATAAGTTGATTGTATTTTGCTAATCTATCCGAACGCGCAAGAGAACCTGTTTTAATTTGTCCACAATTCGTTGCAACCGCAAGATCTGCAATGAAAGAATCCTCTGTTTCGCCTGAACGATGAGATATAATGGCACGATAACCTGCTTTATGTGCTACTTCTACAGCATCAAGTGTTTCACTCAATGTACCAATTTGATTAACTTTTATGAGAATAGAATTGCCTACCCCCATTTTAATACCATCACGCAAACGTGCTGAATTCGTTACAAACAAATCATCGCCAACAAGCTGACATTTTTCTCCAATTGTGTCAGTGAGTAACTTCCAACCTTCCCAATCATCCTCTGCCATTCCATCTTCAATTGTAATAATAGGATAATTTTTCACAAGCTGCGCTAAATAATCTACCTGCTCTTGGATGTCACGGCATTTGCCCTCACCTTTATAAAAATACGAACCATTTTTATAAAATTCGGTTGAAGCACAGTCTAAACCAATGGCAATTTGTTCACCTGGTTTATAGCCACATATCATGATAGATTCCATAATAAAATCAATAGCTTGATCAGCACTTTTAAATTGAGGTGCAAAACCACCTTCATCACCAACATTGGTATTATAACCCGCATCTTTTAAACGCGTTTTCAATGCATGGAAAATCTCAGCGCCATAACGGATAGCTTCTCTTACAGTAGGAGCTCCTATAGGAATAATCATAAACTCTTGAAAATCAATCAAATTATCAGCATGAACGCCACCATTAATAATATTCATCATGGGGGTTGGAAGAATATGCGCTTGTGTACCACCAATATAACGATACAAAGGTAAATTTAATGAATCCGCAGCTGCTTTTGCAACAGCTAATGAAACACCAAGAAGTGCATTGGCACCAAGACGGGCTTTGTTTGGCGTTCCATCCAAAGCAATCATTGCTTGATCAATAGCAATTTGATTTGTTGCATCCCGCCCACCAAGTTCTTCAAGAATTTCGCCATTAACTGCAGCAACCGCTTTTTCAACACCTTTCCCTTGATAGCGCAAACCACCATCACGAAGCTCTATAGCCTCGTGTGCTCCTGTTGAAGCTCCCGATGGAACCAGAGCGCGACCAAAAGCTCCATTCTCCAAACGAACATCAACTTCTACCGTTGGATTACCACGGCTATCAAGAACTTCACGTCCAATGATATCGACAATTATAGTCATATGTGTTTCCTTATCCAATAAAAGTCTTGATTCATTTCTAATGTCCTATTAATGAAGTGTTTTTCTCTTCTCAATTCAACTTCTTTGACAGATAATCAAACTCCATTAAAGTCTCAAGCAATCTTTGTAAATTATCAAGTTTAACCATATTGGGTCCATCAGAAGGTGCATTATCTGGATCTTGATGTGTTTCTAAAAAAATACCTGCTACCCCAACAGAAACAGCTGCACGCGCTAAAATTTCAACAAATTGACGCTGTCCACCAGATGAAGCACCCTGCCCCCCAGGTTCTTGAACAGAATGCGTTGCATCAAAAATAACAGGAGCACCAAATGAACGTAAAATAGGCAATGAACGCATATCAGAAATAAGTCGGTTGTAACCAAATGACGTGCCTCGCTCACAAAGCATAACATTCGGATTACCACTGTAAACAACCTTTTTTAAAACATTCTCCATGTCCCACGGCGCTAAAAACTGACCTTTTTTAATGTTAATAACACAGTCTGTTTTGGCGGCTGCTACCAAAAGATCTGTTTGACGACATAAAAAAGCCGGTATTTGTAAAATATCAACCGTAGAAGAAACAATTGTACATTGCTCTTCTGTATGCACATCAGTTAGTACAGGGCAATTAAACTCTTTTTTTAAATCAGAAAAAACAGCCATTGCCTTTTCAAGACCAATACCACGTGCCGCACCCAAAGAAGTTCGGTTAGCTTTATCGTAACTCGATTTATAAACAAACCCGATACCAAGCTGATCGGTAATTGTTTTAATACGACCAGCCATTTCAAAAGCATGATCGCGACTTTCCATCTGACACGGCCCTGCAATTAATGAAAGAGGCATTTCATTTGAAAAAATAATATTTCCAACTTTCACACGGGCATTTGGTTTAGTCATTTTATCCCTCAAAAGCAAAGTAACCCAATTTATGCATTAAACTAATCGACTTTGTTCTACAGCGGCTTCAATAAAAGAAGAAAAAAGCGGGTGAGGATCAAAAGGACGAGATTTTAATTCTGGATGATATTGAACACCAATAAACCATGGATGATCTGCATATTCTATCGTTTCTGGTAAAATACCATCAGGAGACATCCCAGAAAAAATCAAACCACACTGTTCTAACTTATCCTTATAATCAATATTGACCTCATAACGATGACGATGTCGCTCGACAATCTTGGTTATCCCATAAATTTGAGCAATATGACTCTCTTCTTTTAATTCAGCAGCAAAAGCACCAAGACGCATTGATCCGCCGAGAGCACCATTTCTTGTACGTTTTTCAAGAACGTCTCCTTTAAGCCATTCTGTCATTAAACCTACAATTGGATTTTCTGTTTCGCAAAACTCACTTGACGAAGCATTCTTAATCTGTGCAATATTGCGCGCAGCTTCTATACAAGCTAATTGCATCCCAAAACAAATCCCTAAAAATGGGACTTTACGCTCTCGTGCAAATTGAATTGCTCGAATCTTTCCTTCTGCCCCTCGTGCCCCAAAAGCACCTGGAACCAAAATTCCATGGGCTTTTTGTAAAGCTGAAACAGAATCTTCTTTTTCAAAAAGTTCCGAATCAATCCACTCAATATTAGCTTTTACTTTATTCGCTAAACCACCATGTGCAATCGCTTCAATAAGAGATTTATAAGCATCCTTTAAACCCGTATATTTTCCTACAACAGCAATCGTAACTTCTCCTTCAGGATGGTGAATACGATGCGTAATATCTTCCCAACGATCCATCTGAGGGGAAGGTGCCGAATCGATTCCAAAAGCACAAAGAACTTCAGAATCCAAACCCTCCTTATGATATGCCATAGGAACATCATAAATTGTTGGCATATCTAATGCCTGAATGACTGCATTGGAGCGAACATTACAAAAAAGTGATAATTTGCACCGTTCTGTTTCTGGAATAGATCGATCTGCACGTACAAGCAAAATATCAGGAGAAATACCAACTGCTTGCAATTCTTTGACAGAATGTTGTGTTGGTTTCGTTTTTAATTCACCTGCCGAAGGAATATAAGGCATTAATGTGAGATGGACATAAACGACACTTTGTCTTGGTAGCTCATTGCGAAGCTGACGAATCGCTTCTAGAAAAGGCATTGCTTCAATATCACCAACCGTTCCGCCTATCTCACACAAAACAAAATCAAATTCTTCATTTCCCATCGTAATGAATCTCTTAATTTCATCCGTAACATGAGGGATAACTTGGACTGTTGCCCCCAAATAATCACCACGCCGCTCTCGTTCAATGATATTGCGATAAATACGCCCTGTTGTGATATTATCTTGGCTATTTGCAGAACGCCCAGTAAAACGCTCATAATGACCAAGATCAAGATCCGTTTCTGCACCATCATCGGTCACAAATACTTCACCATGTTGATAAGGTGACATCGTACCTGGATCAACATTTAAATAAGGATCAAGTTTGCGAAGACGTACACGATAACCACGAGCCTGTAATAACGCTGCTAACGCCGCCGCTGCGATGCCTTTTCCAAGGGAAGAAACCACACCACCAGTAATAAAAACATAACGTGCCATGGGCTTATGGTGATAAGCAATTTATAATGATTTTTCCAGCAAAAAATGCAAAAAGAAACAATTTTTCTTCTAAAATAAAAAAGGTGAAAAAATCACCTTTTTAAAAAGTCTATATTTTCTTAAAAAACTATTTCGTACTGTTATCCGGAACTGTATTTTCAAGAACCGGTGGAACTGGACTTTCTGCTTCAGGATTTGCGGACTGTTTCTGTTCCTGCGGAGAATTCGAATTGCCTCCTAGCTGTTCAAGAATAGAAGGGGAAGAAGACTCACCATCTGATGATGGGACTGATTCTGATCCTTTATTGGTAGAATTCTGCTCTGAATTAACCGGTATACGCTTTAAAATATCAGAACTAGAATTTGATATATTACCCACCACGGTAAGCCCAATAGACACAACAAAAAAACAACAGGCTAAAATAGCAGTCAAACGTGTTAAAGGATTTCGAGATCCACGAGTTTTCATCAACCCTGAGCTATTACTCACACCTAGCCCACCACCTTCTGAAGGTTGGATTAATATAACACCAACCAGAGTAATCACAATCAACAAATGAATAACTATAAGTACTGTTTGCATAAACCCTGCTCTTCAAATAACTCTTTCATAGCTATTTACACATAAATAACACACAATCCAAGGAGAAACTAAAATTTCTCTACTATAGTTTACGACAAACATCGCAAATAGTTAAAAAATCAATCGCTTTTAAGCTTGCTCCACCTATTAAAGCACCATTAACATGAGGAATGCTTAAAAGCTCAAATGCATTGGATGGCTTTACGGACCCACCATAAAGCAGACGTATCTTATCGCCTTCATCACTAAAACGAGAGCGCACCTTATCACGAATGAAATGATGTACTTTTGCAATATCTTCTGGAGTCGCTGTATTGCCGGTGCCTATCGCCCAAACAGGTTCATAAGCGATAATGGTATTTTCTGCTGTTGCATCATCTGGTAAAGATTCTTCAAGCTGCTGCGTGAGAATATCTAGTACTTTATTATTATTACGCTCCTCCAATGTTTCACCAATACATACAAGAGCCACAAGACCTGCTCGCCACGCAGCTTGCACTTTAGCACAAACAATCGCATTATTTTCTTGGTACATTGTACGACGTTCTGAATGCCCAATGATGACATGACTTGCTCCTGCTTCTTTAAGCATAAAAGCTGAAATATCTCCAGTATAGGGACCATGATCATCAAAATGACAATTTTGTCCTCCCAAAAGGAGATTTTTGCCATCCAGCATATCAGAAGCACGGGATAAAAGCGTTGCTGGGACACAAATAAGCGCCTCAAAAAGATGACTGAGATCAGATCTAACGCCTGTAGCAATAGCACGCAACTCTCCAAGTGTTTCACCCGTTCCATTCATTTTCCAATTTCCAGCAAGAAAAGGCCGAGTATTTGGAGACATATTTTCACCTCAAGAGCTCTTACAATACATTGTTTATCTGTAGTTACCAAATTATAACATGAAAGCAAGTCTTTAAAGCTTGCATCTTTTGTCTCTTTATTGCAAATTCTATTACTGCTTTTGTAATAATTTATGTTAAAAATAGGATTGAACAATGCTTGACGTCATAAGAAGTGCTACAAATTCTTGGATTTTCAGAATTTTCCTTGCTATTTTACTCTTATGCTTCATTCTTTTATGGGGAGTACCGCATTTACACAAAAAAAGTGAAAGAGATCTTATTACTTCTGGAAAATCCACAGTAACTGTCGATGATTATCGTCTCGCACTTGCCGATCAAAGTGCACGTTTAGCCCAAGCGGCTCATCTTGGACGTATGTTTACAGCAAATGAAATGCAGCAATACCAAATTCCTGCTTTTGTGTTTAATCAATTACAACAAAATGTATTGCTTGATGAACAAGTACGTAAAATGAAAATAAGTCTTTCAAAAGATACAATAGCTCATACGATTGGTTCTGATAAGATGTTCCAAGTAAATGGCACTTTTGATAAAAATTTATTTTATAACTATCTTCAGCATTTACGTATTAGTGAAAGTGCTTTTCTTAATTATTACTCCAAACAAGAAAAGCGTAACCAACTTATTTCAGCTTTACTCTCTGATATGAAAGCACCAAATCTCTTTTATAAAGCACTTGCTCTTTATCAAGGAGAAATGCGTATTGCTGATTATCTCGTTATTGATCTAAAAGAAAAGGAAACAATTGCTGATCCTGATGACGAAACACTACAAAAATGGTTTAAAACACATCAAAGTCAATTTCGTGCTTCAGAATACCGCACTGTCTCTTTGTTATCTATGGAACTTAATAATTTTGTAAAACCTAAAGATATCTCAACAGATGAGGCAAAAGCCTATTATACACAAAATGCTTCACGTTTTGTAACGCCTGAAAAGCGTACATTCGAAGAACTGCGATTTCCCTCACGCGAAGAAGCCGATAATGCAGCAAAAAAAATAGCTGATGGATTGAGTTTTGATGAACTGGTAAAAGCTGAAAAAAAGACTCTTAATGACATAAAAAAAGGGCCTTTCGCAGAAAATGAACTTCCTAATCATCTAGCATCTGAAGTTTTTGAACTTCAACAAGGCCAAGTCAGTCCTGTGATAAATGACTTACAGGGTCCTGTTATCATTCGCGTCACACATATTGAACCCTCAAGCTCTCTTCCTTTTGAAAGTGTCGAAGAAAATATTCGCCAAACACTTGCCAAAAATCGTGCTACTGATGATATTCGTAACAATTATGTAGCCATTGAAAATGCTCGTTTTGAGGGTGCTTCTCTCAAAGAGCTAGCTGATCAATACAAGTTATCTTTGCGCACAATTACCATTGATAAAACGGGAAAAACGCTTGAAGGTGCAATACTCACGGATTTACCTCAAAAAGATATTTTACTGAATGCCATCTATCAATCAAACGAAGGAGTCGATCTTGATCCTCTCTCTTTTCAAAATGGTGGTTATCTCTGGTATAAGGTCGATAAAATTATTCCTGCCCGCGATAAGACACTTGAAGAGGCTAAGCTAGATGTTCTTTCTCAATGGAAAAGTGAGGAAATTCAACGTCTTCTTGATGAAAAAGCCCAAAATGCTCTCAAGCAGCTCACGGAAGGAAAAAGTCTTGTTGCTCTTGCTCATACCCTTGCTGTTACAAAACAAACAACACCAGCCCTCCGGCGTCAAGACTCATTTGCCCCCCTTGGCGTTGAAGGGATTAAAGCATTATTTTCTGCTCCCAAAGGTCATTATGGCATCATAAAAGGTCCAGTTTCAACAAACCGTATCATTTATCAAATAAAGACTGTAACCATGCCTCAAGATATCACGCCTCATACTCTTTCAACTGAGGTTCGCACCAATATAGATATGATGATAAGAGAAGATCTCAAGCTAGAAATGCTACAAGTTGCCAATAAAGAACACCCTTTGGAAATTAATAGCACAAATTATAATCAGATCTTTAACGCTCTCCAATAAAAAGATTGTGCATAATTTAAAGAACTTATTCGATAAAGTTTCCATCAACTCTTCGTCTATAGTTGAAGAGGTAAGATAGGTCTCTTGTTTCCATATCTTAGGATCAGTATTTGTATAATGATTAATTCTCTCGCAAATCAGTGCATGTATGGATTTGCGAGAAAATAGTCAACGGAATGTAGAGTCGTTTTTGCAACGCATTAAAAAATATTATCCATCCAAAGGTTGTAAAAGTTGCCGCACACTAAGCTATACCCATTAAGCTATAAATGTCATCCCTATCGTCATTCATTTATAGCTTATCATATTGCTACTCTTAATACTCATTCATAAGGAGCGTATTGCTTTTTCTTTAAATGATTTCATTTACACACCCAACTTATAATATACAAAAAAACTATTTTTAAAATTCATTATAAAAATGAAGAAATCTTTTTCTATTCAAGACTCTCATTCAATATGAGAAAAAACGAATTATCATTATAAATCAATATATTCATAAATCATAACAGTCATCAATTATGATTTTATAATTTCTCAAAAATAAGAGTTTTTTATAGACTTATAGACTGCCAAGACAACTTCTCTCATAAAATAGAAATTTTATTTCATTTGCAAATGAGATACAATCAACATACTTAAAAGTTTTTCATCAAACAAACCAATGTATTGAGCTTTATCTCATATTTTTCTTTCTCTGCATCTCACCCTTCCAATACACTGAATAAAACATATTACCGATAAAGAAATACATCGTATTTTCAAGATCATAAAATTTCTTATTCTTTTGCGCTCATAACAACCAAAACATCAACATTTTTTATAACAAAAAATGGTTTGGAAACACCATAGTTCCTTTTATCTTCATATGAGAAAATCAGTCTATATGTTACGCATTCCGACATAGTAATATTCTTTTACAATATCTTTGGAAAATTGCCGCTTATTGCTGCCCTTGTTATCAACCAATAGCGATATATCAATGGCAACGTTGCATTCTCTTGAAAAATTTCAGCCCCCAGCTGTATAGCTTTTTGAAGAGAAGCCGGTACAATGACCAATGGAAGAAAAGCTGGCTTAAGAACTCTAGGTAAAGCACAAGAATACTCGTGAAATTGGGTATAATGATCGCGCGATAATGCTACCATAGCTTCAACAATACGACCCTTTTGTTGATCACTGAGACGATGAGATTCCAAATCTTCCCTATTCACTCCTACAGCCTTTAATATATCAGTAGGTAAATAATATTGATATCGTGATTGCATGAATGATAAAAGACGCAATACACCGCTTAATCCTTGAGAAATCCCTCCATGCTCATAGATATCTGTAAACTCTTGTGCATTATCAGGATCTAATATCTGACAAGAAAGCTGTAAAATTATGCTTGCTGTCTCACCACAATAATGCTCTAGATCATGAAGCGTTTCTATTGGATTGTGATAAAGATCTAAAATTTGTGCATTACAATAACGTAAAAAAGCTGTCTTAGGTAAATTAAAAAGAGTCATTGCTTTCAATAAATCACTCAAAATCGGATTATTTCCACTCGTTTGTATTTCACCATGAGCAATAGAATCATACCACCAACGTAACCGTATTTCTCCTATGAGTGGATCATGTACACTTTCGCGAATACGAGAAACTTCAGCATTAAATACGTAAAGAGCAGCCAATGCTTGGCGCTTTTTTTTAGGCGCAAATAAAACCGATATATAGCGATCACGATCTATGGTACGTAAAATATCAAGACAATAAGGAAGAGAGCCTATCATTCGAACCTATTAACGTCCCTTTTTTAGCAATGAAATTAATATCCTCTTTTTATTCATATTAAAAAATGAGGGATAAGCAAATACAGCTCAGAAAATAAGATTTTTAAATGTGTCTCTTAACTGTATTATGAATTAAAATTTCTTTTCTAGTCACTTTTCGTTTTAGAAAGAAAAAAATTAAATAAATAACTTTTCTGATAAAACTTATCTTATCGAACCTCAAGTTTTCATTTGCAGTAAAAAAAGCTAAAAACTAATCGTAACATGCATAGTGAAAATTAGAACAACAAACAACGCAAAACACTTTTTAGTGGATAGATGACAATGTTATTTTGTAAAAAACGCACTGATCACAAAAACTTCATCAAAACATTGATTTATAATGATAAATTTTTATACGTTAAATTAGAATCCCAAATATCGTAGAATGCTTTCATTTCAAACCAATTCCATGTTGACTCAATCAAAACTATTCCCTTGCACGTCACAAGCGGAGCTGGCTTGTAGGTAAAAACTGTATAAGAAAGAATTTAAAATGCCTCTTATGAACTGTCTCAAGTGCCAAGAGTTGATCACTCATGTGATTCATTGAACTACGAACAAGCTCTGCCCTGAATACTTGCTGCTGTATTTAAAAACACTTAATGCGTTAAGTTATGTATATTTTATTCCCCTTATATCACCACTTTAAACGACGGTATTTTACGGCTTAGCAAAATACTCACACAAGTCTTTCATACTAGATGAGAGCATTTATTTTATTAAACAATACTCTATTCTACCGCAAATAATAACGCCGCAACAGCGCGATCTTCAGCCAATAAAACATTAAATGTACGCACCGCCGCTCCTGTACTCATTGTATCTGATGAAATACGTTTTTCCCATAAAAGAACCCGTAACTCTTCAGGTAATCGCAATAATTCAATGCCAGTACCTATTAATAAAACTTCGATTTCAGAAGCTTCTTCTAAAATACGAGATATATCCTCTTGAGTGGGAATAGGTCCTGCCATATCAATGCCATAAATACCTGATGGTACACAAATAATAGAACCTCTATGAGACATATCAGCAAAACGAAATCCACCATTTCCATAAGCATCAATAGGTGCGCGACTTGGAAAATGCGCTTCACGAATTTGAATTGCATCGAACATGAACAAGCACCCTTTATTTTTGAATAATCCAATTGTCTTTGCTACTTCTCACCATAAAATTAAAGGAAGGCTGATACAAACATTGATATCTTAACCATAGCCTAGTATTGAAGTGGAAATTTTATATAAAACCCTAATCTTCTCATACAACGAGTATATGAAAATTTGATAATAAACCGCAATCAAAAGCTATACCTGCTTAAATAAATCTATCTTTTAAAAAGTTTTCTCAGCTTATTTACTCGCAAGTTTCTTTTTATAGAAACAATGATCTTGTTTAAAAAACAGAAAAAAATTGCGTAATATTCTATAAATAAAGCAACTATTTTAATAATCTCAAGGAAACAAAAACTCCATTTTCTGTAGCCACTATAAAAGCTATTTTTCCAATGAAATTGTCCTGATCTTGCCAAGCTTTTTATAAAAATGCTTAAAACTGCCACTACACCTTAAGATGCATTTTCCTTTGATATAGCTTTTTTCTCTTTAGAGACACTCATATTTTCTTTCGTTGTCGTTTTAGATTTAGACTTTTGTGGTGTTTTTGTTTTAGCATTAAGCTTTGATTTTTTTTCTGCAATCGGCTCACCTTTAACGCGCACATCAGCTAATGTTGAGCGAATAACACGAATATTCATACTCTCACCAATTTCAACCTCTAATTCACCACTCTCGTCGTGAACCTTCGTAACTTTGCCGATGATACCACCACCCGTTATAACTGTATCACCACGACGTACTGCATTAAGCATTTCTTGGCGTTTTTTCATTTGAGCACGCTGTGGACGAATCATAAAAAAATACATAATTGCAAAAACTAAAATGAGAGGGACAGCGCTAGCAAATGAAATTCCACCGGAAACATCGCCTGCAACTTGAGCATAAGCGTTCGTAATAAACATTTTCATCTCCTATAGTTAAACCTCAGGTATTTCCCACTCTATTAAAATGAAATTCCGATACAGAAAAAATTCCTAAAGAATTTATCATAAAAAGCAATAACTACATAATCTAATCACAGCTTTACAAAAATACAATAAATCCTTAAGAGATAGAATACCAAAATACAATGAGAAAAATCTTTAAAATAGATTCACTTTCCCCTATTATATATCCTAAAATATAGAATTTTTCACTAACTCAATAAATTATACAAGATAATTTTTCTCATGAAAAAACTTTAATTTATATAGATAATTCATCGTTTTTGATATCGAATGACAGATCTAAGTACAGTAAAATACTCTCATTTCAAACCCTCTGAATTAATCAAAACGATTTTCTTGCACGTCTCACATATGAAATGAGCCTGTAGATAAAAACTTTTTAAGAAAAGCGTGAAATATCTCTTTTCATGCTTCTCTCAAATGCAAGAGCAGTTGGAACACTGAAAGCTGACAAATAGTATGATGCTATTGCCTTACACTTTCATAAACACAAAGATGGTAATATCTAACGCCCCAACGAAATACTCTGATTAAACCAATGATTTTTTGCTGCAATGTTATTGATTTAAGAAAATCAATTGTTTTTCATGAAGTTTCTATAAACTGTAAGGCTATTCAAATTTTAAAGTCATCAATCAATTAGTTTTCTAAATATTTAAGGGGATCAACAGGTAATGAATTCTTACGCATCTCAAAATAGACACGTGGCGTTTTAACATTTCCTGAAACACCAGATTTAGCAATCTCATCACCGCGTCTTATCCTTTGTCCTTTGTTAACAACAAGTTTACTGTTACATCCATAAATAGTGATAATATTATTTTCATGTCGAATCATCACAACATTACCAAGCTCTTTTAATCCATCTCCCGCGTAAATAACAACACCATTTTCTGCCGACTTTACCGAAGATCCTTCCGGCACTGCAATATCTATTCCTCGATTCATTACTGTTCCCTTTTTTTGACCGAACTGGCTTAACAAACGCCCTCGTACTGGCCAACGCATCTTAGAAATTCCTGTGGCTTGCGGAGTCGTCATATTATCTGTATTCGTAACAGTATTTGACAAACCAGTCTCATGATTCAATTGCGTCATCTGTTTAGAAAAATTTTTCTCAGAACTTGATTTGTTCATCTTTGCAGGGGGTGGCGTTGTTACAGGAGCTTTATATATAGGAGAGGACTTCTTGTTTTTTATAGAGGACATCAATTGAGATTGGGCTGCAGATTCTGTTTTTGACACTGTCCAATCGTTATTATTGTGTGCATTTGAAGCTGCTAATGTACGCCTGCTTGGAACAACAAGTACCTGACCGATATAAATGGAATTGCTGTTTATACCATTTGCTAATTTTAATGCCTCAACACTAACCCCTATTTGTCGTGCAATACTGAGTAGTGTATCTCCACTCTGGACAATATAAGAATTCCGCCGAAAAATAGGAGACTTATCCATTTGTGAACGAGAAAGAGTTCCAAGATTACGTGGAGGGGAGCCCATAACGCGACCATCAGAAGAAGTTATCCTACCTTGATGTGGAAAATTATAGGGAGAATTGTCATCTCCCCACGAATCATCGCTTGATTCCACAGGCGGCAATTCAGTGCTTTGTATCATACCACTACCGTATGATAGCATTCGCGGATCTATAGACATTGTGCTCGATATATTTGATTGAGATGATACCGTACGATGAGAGAACATATTAGAAAAACGCTGTGTACCAGAACTACAACCAGCAACAATAGTTACCACCGCTAAAAAAGTTATTCTCTGAAAATTATGCTGGAAAATATTATCCAAAGCTTTTAGACACATCGTTTTGCTCACTCATCAATAATCAACTCACTCTATTAAAGCTTTTTTAAATTACCGAAGAGTTAAAATGAGATGTTTTATTCATAAATATCTTTATATAAGATCAAAATGAATTTAACATAGACAATTTGCAGAAATTTCTTAGCTTTTAAAAATTAAAGTATCTCCGCAATGCCTTTAATAAAAGGTTGGTAACGCACTTGGAACAGTTCTAAACACTCAAATCGACTACCAATTTTTGTATAGCGCGTCACCGTTTGTACCCCTTCGTCAGGTCCTATCGCCTGAATGAGAATTCCGTTTTCAGCTAAAAGTTCTAAAAATTCCTTGGGTTCATCAAAACGTGATGGCCAAATAAGAATGCGATCAAATGATCCCAAGCCTGTCACACTATGACTTCCATCAATCTGCCGTATAATAATATTTTCAATTCCTAAAGTTTGAAATTTTTGGCGCGCCAAATCAACAAGCGTTTTATAACGATCAATCGTTGTCACACGGTCACTCAGACATGCCATAAGCGCAGTACAAAAACCAGATCCTGTACCGATTTCTAAAACGCGATGCCTTTTTTTCAACGATAATGCCGAAAGAATTAAGAGTTGTTCTTCCAAACGTTCCATATATTCACCACACTCAAGGGGAATAACCTTATTATCATAAGCACTATTAAACCAAGGAGCAGAAACAAACTGTTGACGCGGAATTTTCTCTAATGCCGAAAAAAATCGCACGTCATCAATGCCTTTGCTACGCATTTTCAGTACAAGAGCGGCTAACTCCTCACGAAATTGTAAAATACCCTTTTGCCCCATAGTATCATTCAATCTCCAATGGAGGTGCACTTTTATTATACTGACAAACTGCTTCTTTTAAAATGGCAAAAACTTGCGTTTGCATATTATCACCTCTTGGCAATAAACGCATATTGTCTCTCCTTTCGTAAAATTAAGCAGTAATACAACGCATGCCTCCCATATAAGGTTGTAAAACATCTGGAATAACAATTGATCCATCAGCCTGTTGATAATTTTCAAGCACGGCAATAAGACAACGTCCAACAGCTGTACCAGAACCATTAAGGCTATGAACAAAATGCAATTTTTTATCGCCTTCTGTACGATAACGTGCATTCATACGACGACCTTGAAAATCTCCACAAACTGAACAGCTAGAAATTTCACGATAACATTCTTGACCAGGAAGCCAAACCTCGATGTCATAGGTTTTACGTGCTGCAAACCCCATATCACCCGTAGAAAGAACCACTGTGCGAAAAGGCAAACCAAGTCGTTTTAATATATCTTCTGCACATTCTGTCATACGTTCTAATTCAATTAAAGACTGCTCTTCACTGGTAATTGAGACCATTTCAACTTTCCAAAATTGATGCTGACGCAACATACCGCGCGTATCACGACCGGCTGCTCCCGCCTCTGAACGAAAACAGGGAGATAAAGAAGAAAATCGCAGTGGTAGATCTGATATTTCAAGAATTTCATTGTTGACCAAATTGGTTAATGGCACTTCTGCCGTAGAAATAAGCCATCGACCATCTGTTGTACGAAAAAGGTCTTCAGCAAATTTCGGCAATTGTGCTGCTCCGTAAACAATCTCATCACGAACAAGAAAAGGTATTGAGACTTCTGTATAACCATGCTCATTGACATGCACATCAAGCATAAATTGACCTAATGCCCGTTCTAGCCGTGCTAACGCCCCTGAAAGTATTGTAAAACGTGTTCCAGACAAACGACTAGCTCGTTCAAAATTCATCTGCTTGAGATCTTGACCAAGATCAAAATGTTCCTTTGGTGTAAAATTAAATGTTGGAGGTGTACCAAAATGTCGAATGACGACATTATCACTTTCATCTTTACCTTCTGGAACATCATCTAATGGAATATTTGGAAGTGCTGAAAGAATTTTTTCAAGACTCTCCGTCAGCTGTTTTTCTTCCGCTGTTGCAGAGGAAAGAAAGATTTTAATCTCTTCACCTTCAGCTCTAAAGCTTTCAGCCTTTTGCTGATCAGATACCGCTAAAGCCTGTCCTATTTCCTTTGAAACCGCATTGCGACGTTCCTGCGCCAATTGTACCTTAGCAATATGCGACCGACGTGCAAGATCAAGTTGTATTAACCTCTCAGCTTGCGGCTCAAGACCTCTACTTACGAGTGCTTTATCTAATTTCTCAGGATTGTCACGAATCCACTTAATATCAAGCATAAAAATTCCTCATTTATATTTTTTTATTAATTTCTTATCGCATAAGATTATACACTTTTCTTAAGCGGATTTTCTTCTCTTTTCTATACTGTAAGCAATTAAAATTGAAATCTCGTAAAGTGCTATCGTTGGTAAAGCCACTGCAAACATCGTAAAAAAATCCGACGGCGTTATGATTGCCGCAATGATAAAAGAAAGTAAAATAGCCCATTTTCGTTTAGACGCCAAATCATGAGACGTTAAAAATCCAACTTTTGTTAAAAGACTGATGACAAGAGGTAATTGAAAAATCAAACCAAAAATTAGGATAAATGATGTCATAAAGCCCAAATAATCAGAAATACGCACTATAAACTCTATTTTTAAATGAACATCTGGAAGAAATTGTTGAGAAAGGCTAAACCATAGTATTATTGGCGCTAATAGACCATAAACAAACGCTCCCCCAATACAAAATAAAATAGGCCCCCCAATGAGAAATGGTAAAAAAGCCATACGCTCATTTTTATAAAGCCCTGGTGCAATAAAACTATAAAACTGAAAAGCCGTATAGGGAAAAGATAAAATAATTCCCCCAAAAGCAGAAAGCTTCATCTTCGTTAAAAAAGTTTCCCATACTTGCGTTGATTGCAAACGAATATCCTCAGGATTACCCCCTGCTATTTTCATTGCCCACTGATACGGCCATAGTAAAAAATTTAAGATATAATCTTTAACAAGAAAACACATCATAAAAGCGATCATAAATGCAACTAGGGCAGCAATAATTCGCTGACGAAGTTCGATTAAATGTTCTAAAAGTGGTGCCATATGGGCATCAACTTCATCTTTCTTAACATTCATGACACATCTTCTTTATCTTTAGAAGCTATAGATCCTGTCATATCTTTATTGGTTACGTTGTGATCGCATTCCAAAAAATCTTTACCTTTTTCTGATTTATGGTGTGTTGCCTTAACATCCAAATTATCGTGGATATCTTCTAATGTATTTTGAATGGGATCAAAAGTCTCTGTCAACTTCTTGCTTGAATCGCTAATATCCGAATATGTTTTTTGCAAATCATCGAGCTCGATTTGTCTTATTGCATCATCAAACTGATGACGCAGCTCTTTTGCCATTAAACACATATGAGCTCTTACCTTTGCTATTGTCTTTAATATTTTAGGTAAATCTTTCGGTCCAACAACAATGATGAGAACAAGTAAGATTACGACAAACTCTGGTCCATCAATCCCAAACATCTCTTAATTCGACTTCCTCATCAAAAAATAACGCACAATGATGATTACGTTTTTGTTATTTGACACGCTGTTTTTTAGCAACAGATGTTTTGCTTCTTTTAGAAGCAGAAGAAGCCTTTCTGCGCGCTGTTACATGTTTTACCGATAATGGCTGAGATTGTTGAGATTCTACATCAATTATTTGGGAAGTAGTAGCCATTTCAACTTTATCCTCAATGCCATCATCTTCTTCCTTCATATTTTTTTTGAAGGCTTTAATTCCCTTAGCAACATCGCCCATTAATTCAGAAATCTTACCGCGACCGAAAAGCACAAAGATAATCAGTAAAATTATAATTAAATGCGTTGGTGAAAAAATATTACCCATTACTCTCTCTAACTTTATGCTTTTAAATTTGATTTCATTTATTCATGCTTCCTCTGAAGAATGTATCAAATATAATATCTTAATTATATATTTTCTTCTTAACTTAAAAACAATCACACGCTTTTATTGCAAAAGAACTTTTTATCATCTCATCCCTTCTTAGCGTATTATAACACAAACCATTCAAAAATGATAAACCGCTTCATATAAAATTAAAAAAGCTTAAAAACTTTTCTAAAATAACTTCATCTGATCTCTTAGTTACTCATCTTCCTGTAAATACTATAGCTCATGTCTTTCCTTTTAAACAATGTTGTACGTATCATTACAAATATTTCCTCCAAATTATCCATTACTGATAAAAAACATACCATGCTGTAAAAAAATTTACGTATTCAATTAAAAAATTCAGAAAGAAAAATCTCTAAAAAACTTTCTTGACACATCATCAGTCTCTTTAAAAACTATCATCTTACGCATAAGATTTATTCTTTGCGTTGGTGGGAATTTTATCATCCATTATTCCATATACAATACGAAATATAAGCCATCATCGCATTCAATTAAATATCTGACGTGTGGATAAAAACTATTCGCGGAAAGAGTAAAAATGCACTTTATGAATCAGGTCAAGTGCCAAGAGGTATGGCCAATACTAAAAAATAAAAATGGTACCAGCTTGCGCCTTTATTCAGTAAAATACCTCCATATAACCAGCTCTTTGAACCGCTGCATGCCCTAACTATTACAAGTCTCCGGATTCTGGGCATGCGTTCTCATAATATCATGTGCTTAACTTATCTCAGTATTGAAAACAGAATGGGCATTAATAGAAAATTACATCCAATCAAAAGCATGGAATCGAAGCACAATCCATGTAAAAGAATTTCTTATCCTAGTCTTTTTATAAGATTATCTCATAAAGCCGCTAGATAATACAGTGTTAGAGATAGATACACCTATTTACTTTAGTTAAAAACCCCTCATTTTATTGAGATCGCTTGCAGAGAACATATCACTTTTTAAAAGTTTTGTTTTAGCACCATACACAATAATCTAGCCATTTAGCATGTATAATATAAAGCTTGGGTTTCGCTTAAACCAATGAGATTCATCCACACTTTTATAAAAATCTATCACTATAATACCAGCACTTTATTGCTCTATCCATAATTTTACGCTCGCTAAAAAAACTGATAAATGTAACAATGTTTTTATCAAGCATTTTAAATTCTTTAATCTTTAAACAAGTAAATTTATGAATGAATTTGAAAGATAACCTTAAATTTTTTAACAAACTTCACTAATATTCTCGTTAATTGCTTGTCTTTTATAGTTTTCCTGAAAGAGTCCGCGATCATAAGAAACTTCTCTTACAACATAACTATCTCTATTGAAATGTTTGCCCTCTCCCTATCTATTTTTCATATAAAAAAATTTAAGATCTTAATGATGAATCTCATGATATGAAAATAGCCCAGTGAATAAATGCTCCTATGACATTAATATTTTTCTGTAGGGTATTATTTGGGAGTGAGGGTATTATTTGATTTCTATAAGAGTATTTTTATGGATATCAATTCTAATATTCTATGCTAATAATCCGGTACAGTTATACATATGATAGAGTTTATTCCATGAATTATCGGCATATTTATCATGCTGGCAATTTTGCTGATGTTTTTAAACACATTATTGTCACTCGCATTGTAGAATATCTCAAACGCAAAGAAAAAGCTTTTCGCGTTATAGATACGCATGCTGGAATCGGTATTTATGACCTTTCTTCTTTAGAAGCACATAAAACAGGAGAGTGGCGCGAAGGTGTCCAACGGCTTTTTTCAACTCCTATCCCAGAAGATTTAAGAGCACTCCTTTGTCCATGGTGTGATATCATTGATGCCCTTAATAAAGGGGAAAAAGAAATTGTATTTTATCCTGGATCTCCTGTTCTTATTCGTCAATTATTACGGAAACAAGATCGCCTCACCGCAATAGAATTGCACAACGAAGATTATCATATTTTAGCAAAAAACTTTGCCGGAGATTATCAGACAAAAGTTCTGCATTTAGATGGTTGGCTTTCCTTAAACGCTCATGTACCACCAAAAGAAAAACGTGGCTTTATCCTTGTTGACCCTCCCTTTGAAAAAACTGGAGAATTTTCCCGCCTTATTGAGGGATTAATGAAAGCCTATCGTCGCTTTTCTGGAGGGATCTACGCTTTATGGTATCCTGTTAAATATGATAAAGAAATTGAAAGTTTTCTTCACGCGCTTTATCAAACTAGAATTCCTAAGATTCTACAGCTTGAAATGCGTATCCGAAAAAGCTCAAATCCACCAACAATGAATGGAAGTGGTATGATTATTATTAACCCTCCTTATCTTTTGGAAGAAGAAATGAAAAAACTCAGCCCCTTTCTTATCAACCGTCTGGGACAAGATGAAAATGCCCAAATAACGCATAAGTGGCTTCAAAAAGAACATCTATTATGTTAAATCTTTCTCTATATTTTTTCTAAATCAAATATCATGTTGTAAGATACAAACGCATTAAATGATAAAGTTCTTTGATTTTTTGAATAATATCAACATGTTATAATGATATGCTAACAACGATCAGCGTGAATTAATTTTTTCCCTTTTAGAAAGTCTATCCTCTTAATCATTATAGATTTCCTATTCCAATCATTTTAATGGATAAATTGAGCAAATTCATAAAACTATTTTAGAATAACAACTCTTATATTTTTTATAAAAGATCGGCTCTCTAAAATCATACTCTTATGCTATAAGATTTTATTGATAGAAAAAATTATAAAGATATAAATAATCATTATTTAATAAAAAAGAATATTTCATATATTAAACAACAAGCATATTCTTAATAAACGGAATGGTCCTGAAAAATAATACAAATTGTCCGCAAAATGAAGGGGAAAAGCTTTCTTTTCTCTCTAACATTACATGGAATAATGCCAATCAAAATAATGAGAAAAATCAATTCCAAGGTGTCAAATTCATACAAGAGTTTGTTAGACACCTCCCGCATAAGCCAGGGGTTTACCGGATGATTGGTAAAAATGGTGATGTTCTCTATATTGGCAAAGCTCGTAATCTCAAAAAACGTGTTTCAAACTATACACGTGAACAAGGACACAATAATCGTATTACCCGCATGATTCGCGCAACATATCATATGGAATTTATCGTCACCCATACAGAAACAGAAGCACTCCTTTTAGAAGCCAATCTCATAAAAAGATTGCATCCACATTTTAATGTATTACTACGTGATGATAAAAGTTTCCCTTATATTATGATTACAGATGATCATCGAGTGCCTGGACTTTACAAACATCGTGGTGCCCGAACACGAAAAGCTCACTATTTTGGTCCTTTTGCTTCTGCTGGTGCAGTGACACAAACAGTTCATGTTTTACAACGCGCCTTCTTATTACGAACCTGTACTGATTCAGTTTTTGAAAACCGTACACGCCCCTGTTTGCTTTATCAAATTAAGCGATGTTCTGCACCTTGTACCCATGAAATTAGTGACAATGATTATAAAGAACTGCTGAGGGGAGCAAAAGCGTTCCTTTCGGGAAAAGATCAATCTGTTAAAAGTAATATGGTTCAAGCTATGCATAAAGCCGCAGAAAATCTTGATTTTGAACAAGCAGCTTCCTATCGTGACCGCTTATCAGCCCTTTCTCATATACAAAGCCATCAAGGTATTAATCCTCAAACGATAAAAGAAGCGGATGTATTTGCAATTGCGCAAAAAGAAGGAATGACCTGTATTCAAGTGTTCTTTTTTCGCATGGGGCAAAATTGGGGAAACCGTGCCTATTTTCCTAAAGCAGATCCCTCTTTTTCCTGTACTGAAATTTTAGCGAGTTTTCTTGCTCAATTTTACGATGATAAACCACTTCCCAAAAGCATCCTTTTATCTGAAGAAATTGAAGAAAAGACACTTCTTACAGAAGCATTGAGTCTCAAAGCAAATCACAAAGTGTCTCTCTCTTTACCCAAACAAGGTGAACGGAAAACTCTTGTTAATCATGCCTATCTCAATGCTCATGAAGCACTTGAACATAAGCTTTCTGAAACAGCCACTCATACAAAATTGCTTCAAGGTCTTGCCAAAACATTCCAACTACCTTTTCCTCCACGCCGGATAGAAGTCTATGATAATTCTCATATCATGGGAACAAATGCTGTAGGTGCTATGATTGTTGCTGGTCAAATGGGATTTGTTAAAAATCAATATCGCAAATTCAACATTCGCTCAATAGATATCACGCCTGGCGATGATTTTGGCATGATGAAAGAAGTGATTAAACGAAGATTTTCACGCCTTATAAAAGAGCATGATCAGTCAAATAGAAGTCATGACATAAAAGATAATGATCTTTTTCCCATTTGGCCTGATCTTATCTTAATCGATGGTGGTGAAGGACAAATCAACAGCGTACATGCAATACTTGCTGAATTACAATTAAATGACCTCTTCACAGTTGTTGGAATCGCCAAAGGTGTTGACCGCCATGCGGGACGTGAACGATTTTTTATAAAAGGTATCCCCCCCTTTACACTTCCTCCACGTGATCCTATCCTCTATTTTTTGCAACGTCTGCGTGATGAAGCACACCGTTTTGCGATTGGAGCTCATAGGATAAAACGAAAAAAAGAAACATTCAAAAACCCACTTGATGAAATCGAAAATATCGGTCCGACAAGAAAGCGTGCGTTGCTTTATCATTTTGGAAGTGCCAAGGCTATTGCTAGTGCCTCACTTGAAGATTTAAAAAAAGTTACGGGAATTTCTATGACAATTGCACAAAAAATTCATAACCATTTTCATGAAAAATAGGCTTGTTTCATAACCTTTGCCTTGTTACGTTTAGGAAATATATTCTCTTTCACAAGAATTAAAAATGGCTCCATGAAAAATCATACTTTTTCTTTTCCAAATATTTTAACTTATGCACGAATTGTCGCAGTCCCAATGGTTGTTGCATGCTTTTTTTTAGAAGGGCGATTACAATCAAGTGATATCACTCGCTGGATTGCTGTGTCCATTTTTATCGTTGCATCCATTACTGACTTTCTTGACGGTTACCTTGCTCGTATTTGGGAACAAACATCCAATATTGGTCGCATGTTAGATCCAATTGCTGATAAACTTCTCGTCTCTGCTTGTTTGCTCTTGCTTGCCGCAGACAGTACCATCGCTGGGTGGACACTATGGGCAGCTATTATCATTCTTTGCAGAGAAATTCTTGTATCAGGATTACGTGAATATTTGGCTGAGTTAAAAGTTAGTGTTCCTGTCTCTCGTCTTGCAAAATGGAAAACTTTTGTACAGATGATCGCTATTGTATTTCTTTTAGCTGGACCAGCCGGTAATAAAATTTTCCCTTACACAATAGAGTTCGGCATTACTATGCTGTGGATTTCTGCCCTCCTTACATTGTGGACAGGATGGGATTATTTTCGTGCAGGTTTAAAACACGTTATCCTATGAATAGTATGGAGATTTATAATGATAATTTATCTTTTTGCACTTAAATAAAAGACGAAAATAGCATAAAATTGATTCATTTTAAATCTATTAATGATAAATCAATAAAACGCTCTTTTGCACATTACAAGTAAGGGTGGCATGTAGATAAAAGCTCTTCAAAAAAAGAGTAAATAGATTTTATATTCTTGCAAAAGCAGCTGCAATATTAAATGCTAACAACGATGAATGCTCCCTATGCTTTCAAAAAAGTCTATAATCTCATAAGCAAAAAACCGAAATATAGTGTTTCGGATTTTTGCTTCTTATAAACGCTTTATTATTATAAACTCTTGATTAACCAACAATTTCTACCTCAGAAAACCAAAAGGCGATTTCTGTTTTTGCCGTTTCAGCGCTATCGGATCCATGGACAGAATTTTCGCCAATCGATAAAGCATGAACCTTACGAATTGTCCCTTCTTCTGCATCACTAGGATTCGTAGCCCCCATTACTTCACGGTTTTTAGCTATTGCATTTTCGCCTTCCAAAACTTGTACAACAGTTGGACCAGAAGACATGAATTCAACCAATTCACTAAAAAAAGGGCGTTCTTTATGAACAGCATAAAAATTTTCAGCCTCACGTTTGCTCATCCAGACACGTTTAGACGCAATAACACACAAGCCCGCATCCTCAAGCATTTTAGTAATTGCGCCAGTCAAATTACGACGGGTTGCATCTGGTTTAATCATCGAAAAAGTACGCTCTAAAGCCATTTAACCACCTTTATTTCATTTATAACATTCTCTCGCCATTTCTATAGCGAGCAAGAAGCGATTTGCCAAGTGACTCTGCAAAAATCTACACAAATTCTCAAAAATATAGAATGAATTATAAAGAAAACTTTGATAGAAATACCTGTAATTTCTCATCCCATCATAAAGATGCGCTACCGACTCTCAATAAACATTGAACCTTCTTGTATAATCTTAAATGCCTCTCATCAAATTTATCATTGAAGTCATAAGAAAAGCCAAACATGCAAAATATATACCTTTTTGAAAGCCTTCTTCTTTAAAGAGGATGAACCTAGATACTTCGATCTAGGTTTGAAAATCCTTCTACACACATTGAGATCAATCAAAAAATAACCATATAATTAGAAACTATAGCGTACACCTAAAATACCCTGAAGGGACTGTTTTGTTTTACGTCCTTTAACATAATGTGCCTCACCATATAACTTTAACTTCTCACTCACTAAACTGCTCAAACCGATTCCTAACTTACCTGCATTACCCGATAAGTCAGTGGTAAATGAATGCCGTTGATTAATCAATGTATGGTTGTCATCTTTATGCTCACGCAACCATGCTGCTGTAATATACGCAAGTGATGAGGAATCCATACGAGAACCAAATTCATATCCTAAAGATATGCCAACCTCACTGCGTAATGAAGTGAATGGACGCATGTCACCTATCATGTCATTTGATAACTTGATTTCTTTACCTTCAACTTGCAACCATGTAAATTGTCCATAAGGCTGCAACCAACTGCTCTTTGACGTCTTAAGTCGATAACCTGCTTCAAAGGAAGTACCCACCGCCCATTGCCTATAACTTCCTTCAATCCCTAAACCATTCGTTGAAACTGCCTTTAGAGTATTCTGATAATGATTGTATTTTAAAATACCATCGAGATACCAACCACTATGATCCAAATAAGTAACATAAGCGCCAATGCCATAAGTATTAATACCGCTTATACCACCCCGTGCATGCGCAATGCGTGCGCGGTCATAACTGCCAAAACCACCTATATAAAATTCTCCATTTTCCCACTCGCTTAAACTATTGATCCCTAAAACAATACCTGTCTGATCCAACTTAAAATCTATATGCTCTGTAGCAATACTCTCTTTAGACTTGATCGCATAGGTCCATAAAGCTGCATTCTTGTTACTTTTATCTAGAATTCCTCTTCCCGCACGCACGGTTTGCATTTCATTGTGAAAAACCATCGCTGGAGCCACAGACATAGACAATACGGCATCTGTAGAGGGAGTGGTTAAAAAGTGAGAAACTGAAAGCGTCTCTCTCAATTGTGGAGAAGGCTGTTCTTTATGAACTGGACGCAAAATCATTTGATCGGCTAACGATTGTGAAGATTCTGAAACAACAGCAGGTTGCTTTCCATCAGAAAAATGAAGAGAACTTGTTGGAGGAGACTTCACATGAGTGCGATTTTCTTGAGAGGGAGATACCGAAACACTAGAGACATTCTGTCTTTCTGTTAAATGACGTGGAGGACGTGGCTTGGATTGCTCTTTTTTAGTAGGTTTACGAGGACCGGTATTTTTTCCTCCAGAAGGAGAACTTTGATCAGATAATGCAACAGGGACCTTCGTTTTTTTGTTTACACACTGTGTTTCAGTATTAGAATGTTCTGCATTTTCAGAAAGTCTACTTAAATACCAAATTGTAGCACTACCACTAGAACTAGCACATCTTTCTCTCTTCAGCAATTGATACTGATAGGTTCCACCATCGACAGCTGTAATGTCCTTGCCCAAAAAATCTGCCAGAGTAAAATTAGCTCCTCCATCTTGGCTTCTATCAGTAATTAACGGAAGTTCAGTAACCAGACTATTCCTTTTTGAGAGAGAACCTGTAATTTCACGACCAGAATCTGCAACGCTTATTTTGTGATTACCTGCGCCCTTACCAATTGATAAGTAATCATTCAAATCTCCCGTAGCACTAATATTGAATCGAAAATGTAAATCCCCTGAAAGTTTCTCAACATGAAGTAAAATATGTCGTGGATCATACGGGATAGAAGTAAAAATAACAGTTCCTCCGTGCCCCCCTAAATCTTCAATTTCAATCTGAGGTTTTTCTCCTATATTCCGCTCACCAACCTCAAATATTGTTTCATCAACTCTTGCCTCTATAGGAATCTTTTTCTTAGTGATATGGTTTGTCCTATCACCAGCAAATAAATAAAGTTCTCCGTGATCATTGACCCTTACTTCTCCAACGATTTTTTGAACACCAACATGGAACCACGATTTAGCAAAGCTGTTAACAGTCAGACCATCCACCAACCCTTTAGGATATACAACTTGAATAGCATGATCTTTCAAATTAGTAGCATAAGATTCTCCTAACGCTAAGACATGCTGTCTCCCATTCCCAGAGATCTCAGCATACATTGATTTTCCCCCCTCTTTTCTTTCTCCCGAATAAAGATTTTGTTCTCCGTTATCTCCCACTTTCGTATACCAAACCCACGTTCCATCATACACATTCTGCTGTCCAACTGCTCCACCATCCCCCGAAACTGTGGAATTATATGCACTACTTTTTCTCTCTACGCTTGTAAGATCAATATTTGGCTCTTCATGAATAAACTGCTGACCTCCCAAAATTTTGGCGTTCATTGCAATTCCTGCACGTGTAACTATTTGCATTCCTCCTTTTTTAATAGTGGAACCTACAGAAGTTTTTCCATTTTCAACAAGCTCTACATCACCATATTCAATCGTAATATTATTTTTAAAAAAACTAGCAATCTGTTCTAATTTTTTTTGTTCCTCTTCTCTATTTCGCACATGTGTTGCTCTTGTTAGCTCTCCATTCCTGTTTTCAACTGCACTTGCAACTTGTACAAGACAACTACTGATCATCAATACTGAGAAACTTAACTTATGTTTATACTGCATTATCGACACTCCACTCTCAATTATTTAGAAAAATATCCCACGGCTACGTAGGTAACTCGTCTTAGATTGTATCGTAATGTGTTTTATTTATGTTTAAAAACACTTTTTAAGTGTATTTTTTAATATAAACAACTTTAAGTTGTGTATCTATAAGCAGCTAGAAAGTTCTAACTTAAGGCAGAAAATCTGAATAAAATTCAAATTGTTTACTTGAGTTCAAGGAACAATTTTCAATATTTGAGGTTATAGATGAAAAAAACGCTCGTGCCTTCAAAGGAGAGTATAAAAATATCCTTACTGTTTAAGAAGATCTCTACACTCTCGAGAAGACAAAATCGAGCGTTATCTGTTTAAGCATGCAAAGCAATTACATTCATAAAGTTAATCAGCCGTGTACACACATATTTAGAAACTATAGCGTAATCCTAAAATACCTTGAAGAGCATTCTTAATCTTATGTCCTTTCAGATAATGTGCTTCCGCATAAAGTGTCAGTTTATCATTGACCGAGCCGTTTAAACCAATTCCCAATTTACCTGCACTGCCTGATAAATCTGTAATAAATTTATACTGGTTATTAATTGTCGTATAATTATTATTTATATTCTCACGCAACCAAGCTGCCATAATGTAAGCTGTTAATGAAGTTTCTGAATTCACAAAAAATTCATGTCCTGCAGTTAATCCAACTTCACTGCGGAATGAAGTTAATGGACTTAGATCACCTATCATTCCATTGGAAAGTTTTATTTTTTTACCTTCAACCTGCAAACCTGTTAGCTTGATATAAGGCTGCATCCAAGTATTCTGTGCCGGTGTAAAATAACAACCAATTTCAAATGACCCACCTATCGCCCACTGATTGTAATGACTTTGAATAGCTAAACCATTCGTGGAGATAGCTTTCAAATTATCTCGGTAATAATTATATTTCAAAACACCATCCATATACCATCCACGATGATCAAAATAAGTTGCGTAAGTTCCAATGCTATAAGAGCTCAAATCGCTGTCACCACCTCGTGCATGAGAAACACGTGCTTGATCATAACTACCGAAACCACCAACATACAACTCTCCATGCCTTAATTCACTCAACTGATCAGCACCAAAGACTAAACCTGTCTGCCCAAGCTTAAAGTGTGTATGGCCTGTCGCAACACGTTCTCTACTCTTAATCCCATAAGTCCATAGTTCGATATCTTTCTTATTTCTGTCCCAAATTTTTCTACCATTCCGTACAACTTGCAACTCATTATTAAAAATAAGTCCAGGAACTACGGACAACGTTAACACTGCATCTGTAGAGGGGGTTGTTGATGTTTCACCAGGAAAAAAAGGATCTGTCGGATTTGGCATAGAAGGCTCTGGTCCACTGAGGCGGTCTGCCGATAAAAACCAAACTTTTCCATTTTCATCCTTTCTTTCTTTCAAATCATACATATACGTTCCACCATCAATGGCGTTAATTTTGTCACCCTTAAGATCTGTCAACGTAAAATGTGCGCCACCACTTTGATCCCTAATTAAATCACGCTTATTTGAAAAAGGATCCGTGATTTCAACTCCAGAATCAGCAACACTTATTGTATGTTTCCCAGCGCCTTTCTCAACCAAGAGATAATCACCACGGTTATGAGCAATCGTCGTATTGAACGCGAAATGTAAATTTCCTGAAAGATTATTCACATGAAGCTGAGAATAATATGGATCAGAACCTGTAAACGAAAAAATAACACTCCCTTCACCACTTAATTTTTGTATCAAAGAACTTTTTCCATCAAACTCATCAGTAATAGAATACAGTTTTGTATCTTTTCCATTTAAAATAATATCTTCTACTATGGTACGATGTTGATCATTCCCAGCATAAAGATGAATCTGCCCAGAATGATTTACCTGTGTCTTGCCTTCTAATGTTGCCCCAGCATGCACCCATGATTTTGTTTCATCATTCATTGTTAGATTTTTTACAGATCCATCAGAATATATTTCCTGAATAGCGCTCTCATTTAAAGTAACTCCAATAGCCTTACCGCCTTTTAAGATACGCTGTTTACCACCGCCAAAAACTTCTGTGTCAAATGCAAAACCACCATTTTTAGCACTTTGAGATTTTTTTCCAACCTCTTGTATGCCCCCTCGCATAACTTTCGTATCCCAAACTTTTCCGCCATCATATACTTTTTGTTGGCCTAGTATTTCATCTTGACCATAAATGACAGTATGAGAAGCACTACTCCCTTTAACCTCTCCTCCAACATCCCCCTCCCCGAAAACAAGTTGCTCACCACCATAAATTTTAGTCCCCTCTACTTTTCCTCCATTTCCAACACTTTGTTGTCCACCTTCTTTAACGACAGCATTTTTCGAAAAGCCTTGTTTCCCCTTTAAAGCCTCGACATTTTCAATTCCACCATGTTCAATTTTACTATTCTCACTGAGTCCTCCTGCATACACATAAAGCTCTGCACCATTCCTTACAGTGTTATTAATGGATCGCCCTGGACTATTAATCTCACCATCATTTGAAATGTATGCTTTACCTTCATTATCAAGGATATAATTTTCTAACATTGCCCCATCTTTAATGGAGATAAGTTCAGGTTTTTTAAGAAACGCAATATTTTCTTCTTGTACATCATATCCAGCATTGTCACGACGACTGCTGTCAAGCTCCTGTTGACTCGCAAACACTCTAGCGCCCTTATCCATGATAAAATCGCTAGGCTTTTTTAAAAAGTCTAATTCATTGCGCATCCTTATAATAACATCATTAGATGCTCCAAGTATGCATCTGCCTGTTTTCATATCCTCATTGTATTGATCTTGAAATACTTTATCATTTTCATAACTTGAAGATTGACAAAAAAGTGCTGCCCCCCCCTCATTTGCAGCAGCAGCTTGCACAAAACAGCTGCTCAACATGAGTATCCAACAATGTTGTTTCCATTTATATTGTAGAGCCATATCCTCCCCCCTTCACGCCTGCATAGACACTAAACGTAATTAGCTCTACAAAACATATTTTCAACCTTAGATTGCAAACAATCCTTCTTAAAAATCCTCTTTATCCCATAAAAAACTGTTCTCTACAGTTTTTTAAATACTTTTTTGATCAAGAATATAAGGGCGTTTTTATAGTGCTTCTTTAGCATTTCCTCGGAGTTTTCTTATCAAAGAAAAAGTAATGCATAATAAAGTATATAAGGGTATACAGTTTATCATGAAAAGCGAAGCTGCATGCTCTGAAAAATTGTTCTCTGAACCTTCAATTAAAGACCTTTAAAAACAATCATACATTTAAAGATAACTAAAAAATAACCATATAATTAGAAACTATAGCGTACACCTAAAATACCCTGAAGGGACTGTTTTGTTTTACGTCCTTTAACATAATGTGCCTCACCATATAACTTTAACTTCTCACTCACTAAACTGCTCAAACCGATTCCTAACTTACCTGCATTACCCGATAAGTCAGTGGTAAATGAATGCCGTTGATTAATCAATGTATGGTTGTCATCTTTATGCTCACGCAACCATGCTGCTGTAATATACGCAAGTGATGAGGAATCCATACGAGAACCAAATTCATATCCTAAAGATATGCCAACCTCACTGCGTAATGAAGTGAATGGACGCATGTCACCTATCATGTCATTTGATAACTTGATTTCTTTACCTTCAACTTGCAACCATGTAAATTGTCCATAAGGCTGCAACCAACTGCTCTTTGACGTCTTAAGTCGATAACCTGCTTCAAAGGAAGTACCCACCGCCCATTGCCTATAACTTCCTTCAATCCCTAAACCATTCGTTGAAACTGCCTTTAGAGTATTCTGATAATGATTGTATTTTAAAATACCATCGAGATACCAACCACTATGATCCAAATAAGTAACATAAGCGCCAATGCCATAAGTATTAATACCGCTTATACCACCCCGTGCATGCGCAATGCGTGCGCGGTCATAACTGCCAAAACCACCTATATAAAATTCTCCATTTTCCCACTCGCTTAAACTATTGATCCCTAAAACAATACCTGTCTGATCCAACTTAAAATCTATATGCTCTGTAGCAATACTCTCTTTAGACTTGATCGCATAGGTCCATAAAGCTGCATTCTTGTTACTTTTATCTAGAATTCCTCTTCCCGCACGCACGGTTTGCATTTCATTGTGAAAAACCATCGCTGGAGCCACAGACATAGACAATACGGCATCTGTAGAGGGAGTGGTTAAAAAGTGAGAAACTGAAAGCGTCTCTCTCAATTGTGGAGAAGGTTGTTCTTTATGAACTGGACGCAAAATCATTTGATCAGCTAAAGATTGTGAAGATTCTGAAACAACAGCAGGTTGCTTTCCATCAGAAAAATGAAGAGGACTTGCTGGATATGCCCCTTCAATAATTTGACTTCCAAGAGTTGAAACAGTTAGAGATACAGAATCTGGAGATTTTTGCCTTAAGTTTTGGCGGTTTTCTCTTCGATGTAGCAACTTAATAGCATGCTCTTTTGTAACTGTAATAGTTGAAAGAGAAGAAACTGATTGATTTTGATTTAAATGCCACGCAGATCTACTCCTACTACGTGGCAAACTGTTGAGAAATGAAACATTATCAATAAATACCGCAGATAAATACCAAACTTTTTCACCCCCATCCTCATCAATTCTCTGTTTTAAACCATACATATAGATTCCGCCATCAATAGTTTTAACATTTGCACCAGAAAAGCTTCTCAGAGTAAAATGTGCTCCTCCACTTTGATCAACTATTAAATCAAGTTCTGTTGAAGAAGGATCAACAATTTCAATACCGGAATCTACAATACTTATTGTGTGAGAACCACGACCATTCTTGATAAAGAGATAATCACCCTCTCCTTCTGCAAGGCTAACATTAAAATCGAAATGTAGACTCCCAAAAAGATTATCAATATAAAGTTTAGAGTAATGTAAATCGGATTCTGTAGAAGTAAAAATAATATTTCCCACACCGCTTAGCTTCTTAATATAGATTTCTGTGTTTCCATATCCAGTAGAAATAGAGTATAATTTAGCGTTTTCTCCCTCTAAATTAATATCATCTACTGTTGTCTGAGAATTTTTATATTCAGTATAAAAGCTATTATTTCCAGCATAAAGATGGACTTGTCCCAAATCATGAATCTTTATTTTTCCTTCCAACATCGCACCAGCAAAAATCCATGAATTGGCTCCTTCTTTAATTGTTAGATTTTTTACAATGCTACCAGCATGAACTTCTTGAGCAGCATGGCGGTGTAAAGTCACAATATCCACCTCTCCCCCTGCTAATACCCGCTGTACCCCACCCGCGAAAACCTCAGTATTCACGGCTAATCCACCACTTTTTTGTATAAAATCATCATCTGCGAACCATTTAGCAAGAGTTTGTATTCCTCCACTCATCACTTTTGTTCTGACAACCATTCCATCATCGTATACATTCTGCTGTCCCGGTGTGTCACCTTGACCATAAATTGTCGTATCATAAGCACTGCTCCCAACAATTCCACCGTCCACATACCCATCTCCAAAAACAAGCTGCTCCCCACCATAAATTTCAGCTCTCAATGCGGATCCTCCTCCCTCCACTCTTTGTTTTCCACCCTCGTAAATAATCGTAAATTCTGAGATACCCTGTTCCCCTACAATCTCTGAACCACCATTTTCAATTGTTGTATTCTTACTAAAACCACCATTCTTAACATAGAGTGTTGCAGTTTCTGGAACTGTATTATTAATGGATAATTTAAAATCATCCGTTTCTCCATCACCAGCAATATAAACTATGCTATTGTCACCGAGTATGGAGTTTTGTAAAAATTTTTCACCTAGACCAGTAATGAAATCCTCTGCATAAAAATTGAAATCACCTGTATAAGAATTGGCTCTAGAATCTTCCGAAGGAGAAACAGTATTGTCTTGCTCAAAAGAGTTATCTATAGGCAACTCCGTATGAGATGGAGAAAAGATAGGAGTAGAAATTTTTTCCAATGTAGATGATGTCGATAAAGACCAAATCTTTCCACCGTTATGATCTCTTTTCTTTAGAGCGTACATGTAGACTCCATTATCAACAGTAGCTATCTCTTCACCCCCAAAATCTATCAGAGTAAAATGCGCATTTCCGCTTTGATCATGAATTAAATCAAGCTCCAAAACTAAGTTCTGATTTTGTGGAAGAGAATTGGTCATTTCAGCACCAGAATCGATAACGCTGATGGTGTGATGACCTGCTCCTTTTTTTATAAGAAGATAATCACCGCGCTGTTCTGCAAAATTAGTATTAAACCTAAAATGTAAATTACCTGAAAGATTACCGACCTCAAGTTTAGAGTAATGTGGATTAAACACGGTAGAAGTAAAAACAACGCGTCCATCCCCGCTTAGATCCTCAATCAAAGAGCTTTCACCATCCATCTTGGAAGCAATAGAGTATAATGTGGTATCTTTGCCATTTAAAACAATTTTTTCTACTTCAGTATGAGATTGCTCAGCACCAGCATAAAGATAAATCCGTCCAGAATCATGAATCATGGTGTTTCCTTCTAGTGTTGCACCAGAATGTAACCACGATTGTGCTTGATCCTTAATCGTTAAATCTTTTACATAGCCTCCTAAATCTATTGCTTGAAAAGCATTCCCTTGTAAGAGAACACCAATCGCGATTCCTCCCGCTAAAACGTGTTGTTCTCCACCAGAAAAGATCTTCGTATCAAATGCAAAACTGCTATAATGGTCTAGATCTTCTTCCACAAAAAGATTTTGTACCCCTCCTTCCATGATCTTTGTGCTAAAAACCTCTCCATCATCATACACATTCTGGTATCCTAGCACTCCATTTTTACCAGAAACGACAGTGTCATAGGCGCTACTCCTTACCATCCCACCTTTGATATTAGACTTTCCTGAAACAAACTGCTCACCACCGTAAATTTTAGCCCCTTCAGCTTTTCCCCCATCTTCAACCTTTTGTTTTCCCCCTCTCTTAACTGTACTATCCTGTGAAAGACCCTGTGTTCTAATAAGTTCAGTACCGCCTCTTTGAATTATCGTATACAGGCTAAAACCACCGTTATAAACGGAAAGCTTTCCAGCATCTTTAACTATATTACTAATTGAAGTTTCTCCATTGCTATCAACTTTCTCACTGTTACTATCAAAGCTAGGATCAGCAATCGTAATAATCATTCCCTTTTCAATTGTGCGTTCTATGAGATCATTCGATAATGAAGCCATAGCAGATGGTTGCAAGTTAAAATCAGAAAATAAAGAGGTATTTTCCTCATCAAGAGCATAATTCGCATCTAAATACCAAATTTTACCATTTCTCTCATTTTTTCTCTGTTTCAAACTGTACATGTAGGTTCCGGCATCAATAGCTCTGATTTTTTCACCAAAAGTGTTTGTTAAAGTAAAATGAGCGTTTCCACTATGATCGGAAATTAATTTAAGCTTTTTGTGGGAAGGGGCTGTACCCTCACCTCCAGAATCAGTAATACTTATTGTATGATAACCTGAACCACTTTCTTTAATGACAAGATAATCACTAAGATGCTTGGCGAAGTTTACATTAAAATCAAAATGTAAAGAACCTGATAGATCATCAATATTAAGCTTAGAGTAATGCTTATCAGCCCCAGAAGACGTAAAAATAACCCTGCCACTTCCAGTTACATTCTGGATATTAACCTGAGATTTTTTGCCATTATCTTCAACAGCAATAATGTATAGCTTGGCATCTTCTCCATTTAAAATAAGATTTTCTACTTCCGTAACAGCTTCACCATTCCCAGCATAAAGATAGAGGTTGCCAAAATCATTAACATTTGTATCCTTATCTAATATTGCACCAGCAAAAACCCATGATTGTGCTTGGTGGTTAATTGTTAGATTATCCGCGTATCCAGAATCATATATCTTCTGAGTAGCTCTATCATATAAAGTAACTTCGCTCGCATTCCCTCCTGCTAAGATATTCTGCGCACCATTTTTAAAAAGCTCGGTACTAAGTGCAAAAGCCCCCTCATTGATTGTAAAATCCTCATTTTCTGTATCAGCTGTATCAGTATCTTCTGAGAATCCGTTATTAAAATTCTCTTTACCATCAAGATTCTGGACACCTCCTTTCATAACCTTTGTATCAACAACCATCCCCCCACTATAGACACTTTGTAGTCCTAGGATTCCATCTTCAGCATAAATTTCGGTGTTATAAGCACTACTTTCCTTATCTTTACGCGACAAACCAGTTCCAAGGACCCCTTTACCAAAAATAATCTGCTCACCACCATAGATTTTAGCCCCCTCAGCATTTGCACCACTCTCAACAATTTGTTTACCACCTTTTTTAACAGTGGCATATTCTGAACTGCTCAGATTTTGGACGAATTCAATACCACCACTCTCAATTGTCGTATCCCTGCTAACACTTGCTGCATCAATGTAGAGTTTTCCACCTCCTTGAATCGTATTATTGATGGAATAGCCTGCATCTTCATATTTAAAGCTATTTATTTCAGAATCTTCAGAGTCACGATTAGTAATATAGACAATAGCACCATCACTTATTATTGAATTTGTGAGTACTTCAAAGAATAGGCTTTCTAATCTCTTCCTTTCCTCTTCTGAAGACTTACTTCCTTCTACTATCTGTTTATTCTCTATCCTTTTTGATCCCCCTTTTTTTTCTTTTAATCCCCTCACTTCCGATAACATTTTTTTTGTCTCTTCTAGATGTTCACTGATACTTACTGGTGTTAATAACTTTTCTTTTGGTGTCGCTACTCCATCTGCACTCGCAATCTTGACAAAAAAACCGCTGGTCATTAATGCATAAAAACTTAATTTAAATTTGCGTTGCATTATTCACACTCCATAATTTCAAATTTAAGTTTCCCTATTTAGAAAAAAGTGCATAGACCAAAACAACTCAATGCAATTGCTCAACCTCATGTCTTTTAAGATGATAAAGCATTCGATGGACTAAACTCTGACAGATCAAATATACATCCTGTGTTTTAAAATACATGCACAACTAAAAGATTTAATTTCTTTCAGATACGCTTAAAAAGTGTTATAATTACATCTATGAAAAATATTTTTGAGATACCAATGGCTGATCTATAAATAAGATTGATCCCTCAATAGATAAAAATGGCATTAAACATTAAAGGAAACAGTAATATTAATGAGAGCAGCCTTTATATCCACATATTTCATCCTCTACAGCATTTAAAACAGTGTCTTTATTCTATTTAACTTGGATAATCTAAAGAACACTTATTCATGCTCATCAAGCCATAACCATTGTTCTAATATATAAGAAACATCATAATATCGACTCGACAGTGATTTGAAATTTTTATAATTATAGTCAGTTAACTCATCATTTGATTTGTCATATACTGAAAGGGACATTCTATTCATGTCTATAAACTTAGAAATGCAAGGTAAAAGCAACAGAAATTCCCCTCGTCGCATTTTGTTTGCAAGCCTTATTGGCCCAACAATTGAATTCTTTGATTTCTACGTCTTTGCCACTGCCGCAGCTCTCATATTTCCTCATGTGTTTTTTCCAACACAAAATGATCAGATTGCCATTTTACAATCTTTCCTGATCTTTGGAGCAGCCTTTTTTGCCCGCCCCTTTGGATCAATTGTTTTTGGACATTTTGGAGATAAAGTTGGAAGAAAAGCAACACTTATTGCTTCTCTTCTCACGATGGGTCTTTCAACAGTCATTATTGGTTTTCTTCCTACTTATGAAACTGCTGGATGGTTTGCCCCTTTCCTCTTGACCTTGTGCCGTATTGGACAGGGAATGGGATTAGGAGGAGAATGGGGAGGAGCTGTTTTGCTCGCAACAGAAAATGCCCCTCCAGAAAAGCGCGGCTGGTACGCGATGTTCCCCCAATTGGGTGTTCCAATCGGTTTATTTTTATCTATTGCCGTTTATTTAGGTCTGTTGCATTTCCTTGATCATGAAGGACTTTTAGCTTGGGGATGGCGCATTCCTTTTATTGCTTCAGTTGTTTTTATGATTATAGGATTGTGGGTCCGTCTTTCAATCAATGAAACTGTTCAATTCAAAAAAACTCTTGAAAGTAAGGAACGAGTCAAAGTTCCTATCATCGATGTCTTTTTAAAATGTCCACGAATCTTATTTCTTGGAATATTTTCTGGTATGGCAACATTTGTTTTGTTTTACTTGGTCACTGCTTATTTGTTAAGCTACTCAACAAACCATCTGCAATTGCCATTTTATCAAGCTCTTCAAGTCGAAATTGTTGGTGCTATTTTCTGTGGAATTTTTACTGTCATCACTGGAAGACTCGCTGATCGTATTAGACGTAGAACTTTGATGATTTGGGTTACAATCATCACCGGTATCTATTCTTTTGCAATTCCTTATTTCTTAAATTCTGGAGTTATAGGAGTCCTTGCAATGTCTGTTATTGGTTTGTCTATCATGGGGATGATATACAGTCCTCTTGGTGCTGTTTTGGCTTCACCATACCCAACAGCAATTCGATATACTGGTTCTTCTATTACTTTCAACTTATCGGGTATCGTGGGAGCCTCTCTTGCGCCTTATATTGCAGAATATCTGGTACAGCATTTTGATACATCTTATATCGGCTATTATTTGCTTCTTGCTTCTTTTATTTCACTGATTTGCTTCGTCGGATTTACAGATGATGAAATATCCAACTAAAATATAATAAAGAAGAATAAAATAAGTACTGGCAGCAAAAATGCTGCCAGTTTCATTTTTAAAGACATGGGTTGCGGTATTTTCCACCACAATATTCCCGCGAACAAAGCGCTTAAAAAGAAAAATAAAAAATCTGCAATATTGCTTATATAAGCAACAGTAAACATTCCTGATAGGATATGTGTTGTTCCCAACCACGAAACGCAAAAAAAAGCCAATATCACAGCCCATAAAACAAGCAAAATTCGATCAATTATCATGATGCCGTTTCATTTTTTTAATTGTAGGCCATATCTTTAATATGCCTAAAAGAAAAATCACAATAAAAACCCAACGCCCTCCCCCTGATCCTTTCGCAATAAAAAGCGCTGGATTTACTATTCCTACCAATCCTATAAAAATCAGAACAACAGAGATGAGACGCATTAAACCTGTTTTTCCCAACAACGATCTTCAGTCTGTTGCCAATACGTTAAATTATGATTTTCCATTTTATATTTTTTCCACTGTGCACGAATAAGACTCAACTGCTCATCATTTCTACCATCAAATATCACAACAAGCCGTTGATAAGTATCAATATTCGAACATACGGCTCCCTCTATGAGAAAACGAATCTTTGAATCATTCGGATTTTCTTGTCCTGTCGTCAGAAATACAGGCTGAAAGTTTGAATATTGATCACACTCAGTTCCATGTCCAATAAATGATTCATCCGCATAAACCCATAAATGCATATCCATAGAATCGCGTTGTTCTTCACTTACACATTGTATTGTTACCTTACCAAAACGAGCCAATGCACGCTCTACAAGCGTTGGCAAAATATCTTTCAGCGTTGACTGCGTCAAATGATAGAATAAAATATCCAACCTCTTAAGCCCTCATCACTCTTTATAAAAAGCTAACATCTTTTTTAGAGAAACTTCCATACCCCCAATATAAAAGGAAACGGTTCAAGATATAAACCCTCTTTTTTGATTGAGATCATTATCTTTTTGCACATGTCTTTAAAAGACAAAAATTTTTATTTTCAACGTTAATAAAAAAGTTTTTTAAGTTATTTTCTAGATTCTTTGTAGACTATAGTTGAAAATAAAATATAATGTACGGAAAATTTAAAGAGGAACTCATAGGCAATTTTTTATTATTTATTTAGTTAAAATATCCAATTCATGGAAGGATATTTTTTCAAACTTTATTACATTTTAACCGAAAGCAGTAAAAATATTTGCTATCGAATTAAAGGCTGAGGATTTTCCCCAATTTATGCGTATTATTGAGTTCTACATCCTGAAACGTGTCCTTGTTTTGTTTAGTTCTGTCATGATTGCAGCAGTGGGCGTTAGTTGGACAGTACAAATTCTCGCACGGATAAACTTTCTCACAACAAGCAAACAAACACTCCTCACAGTCTTACAATTTTCACTCTCATTGGTTCCTTCTGTTATTTTTCTTGTCATTCCATTTGCATTAGTGATCGCAGTTACAACCATCCTCTCAGCAATGCATCAAGACTCAGAACTTGCTGTCATAAATGCCTCTGGTTTTCCTAAAAGTACTGTTTGGAAACCTATCCTTCTTCTTGCTATTGTTACATCCTGTATCTCCTTTTCTATAGCTAATTTTGTTGTTCCTCAAGCGCGTCTTCATATGCGACAAATGCTAGCAAGCGCTCATTTTGATCTTATTAATCTATTCATTAGTGAAGGAAGCTTTCAAAAACTCGCCAATAACCTTTACATAGAAATTGGCGAACGAAATCCAAATGGAACACTTGAACGCCTTTTCATTGCCGACCAGCGTGATCCTAAGACTGATCTTTTTTATTATGCAACAGACGCATCCATTGTGAGCAATAAAAACGGCAGTTTTCTGGTTCTCAATAACGGTGAAATAGAAAGAGTCAACCATCAAAATAACAGTGTTTCAATCGTTCAATTTAGCTCATACACTTTTAGCCTAGGGGAGTTTATCCCCAGTGATAAAGCACCTACTCTTTATCCAAAAGATCGGTCTCTTTCTTATTTACAAAACCCTGATCCAAAAGATCCCTACTATCAACGAAAACCACTCCAATATAAAGCTGAATTTCACCGCAGATTAACACAATGGCTCTACCCTATTGTTTTTTCACTTATTGCATTAGCAGCGGCAGGGGATGTACGCTCCCATCGACAAGCTCGTCATTCCGCAAATCTCTCGGCAATTGCCCTTTCTTTTCTGGTGTATTGGATAGGATATTTTTTCGCAGAAAAAGCAAAGAACGATCTTGCATACGTTCCTCTCCTTTATATTATGCCCATAGGAACAAGTGCATTTGTCTTTTTTATGCTTTTAACGAATCATAAAATTGGGCTCCCTACAAAAGTTAATGAGATTATTCAAATCGCTTTTCAAAAAGTAATGAACAAATTTGAACATCGAAAATCTCAAGATTCCTCGGATGAAATATCATGATTGGGTGGACACTTGGACGATACTTTTTTATACGTTATCTTAAAATAACTTGTTATTTCTGGGGAAGCATTTTTGTTCTTGCTCTTTTAATCGATTTCACAGAGAACTCCGGCAGGCTATCCTCCATTCCGCATCATACAGCAAAAGATGCATTTTTCCTCTCTGTTTTACGCATCCCTTTTATCATGCAACAACTCATCCCTTTCATTGCACTCTTTTCTGCAATGGCAACACTTATCTCGCTCAACAAAAAACTTGAACTTGTGGTGACTCGTTCAATCGGTGTTTCGGCATGGCAATTTCTTATGCCAGCCTGTTTGGGAGCTTTTCTTTTGGGATTATTTTCAATTCTTCTCATTAATCCACTTGCTGCATGGGGATTTTCTCAAGCAGAAAAAAAGATGACTGAATGGCGCAATAACAATGTACTAACACCTTTTCATAATACAGGTATCCACTGGTTAACACAACGTACAAATTTAGGCAGAACAACCATTGGTGCTAAATTTATCACTGACCAAGGACTTTCTCTTCTCGATGCAACCTTTGTACAATACAAGGACAACGCAACCGTCAAAAATTGGATTAATACCCCAAAAGCAACCTTGACTAATGGATCTTGGCTATTAACAAATGGAACAATCTATAAAATAGGGCATCCTCCTGAAAAATTTGCCGTGTTGCAAATAAAAACTAATCTAAAACCTGAATTTTTAACGGAACGTTTAGTGAATCCCGCGACTATTCCATTTTATCAACTGCCAAAAAAAATTATGATTGCACGTTCATTTGGCTATTCTGCTAATAATTTTGATATGTATTTCCAATCTTTGATTGCATTACCGGCATTGCTTGTGGCAATGACCCTCATTGCAGCAACTGTATCTTTAAATTTTACACGTTTTGGGCAATCTAGAAAGTTGATTCTTGGTGGCGTAATAGCCGGGTTTATGCTTTATGTTATTTCCGTACTCGTTCAAGCATTTGGTAATGCTGGATATATTCCACCAATTATTGCAGCTTGGACACCCGTTGTTATTGCGTTATTCTTAGGAATCTCTTTTTTACTGCATAAAGAGGATGGCTAAGTGAAAGCATTAACGCTTAAAAAAATTATTTTAACAAAATTAAGTGCTCTCGCTTTTAAAAGTGTTATGGGGGTTATTTTAGGAGGCGCTTTGTCTTATTGTGCGCACGCTCAAAGCCTTATGTCTCCTTCTCAAAGTCGCATTCAAAATCCGGAACGTCCTCTTTTGCTCTCTGCGGATGAACTCATCTACAATCGTGATGAAAACACTGTTTCTGCACAAGGTAATGTCCAAATCGAATATGATGGCAATAAAGTTGTCGCTCAAAAAATTATTTACAATCAAAAAACAGGACGGCTTATAGCACAAGGGAACGTTGAAATTACTCAAAAGGATGGTAATAAAATTTATTCCAACCAAATTGATATGACCAAAGATCTTGGCGAGGGTTTTGTAAACGCCTTACGTATTGATACAGCCAACAATGTTCACTTTTCAGCCCAAAATGCTACACGCAAAAACAATCACATAACAGTCTTTGAAAATGCAACCTATACAGCCTGTGAACCTTGCTCTTATAAACCAGATAGAGACGTCCTATGGAAAATTAAAGCAAGAAAGATCATATGGAATAATAGTATCAAAAAAATTCGGTTTGAAAATAGCAGTTTTGAAGTTTTTGGTGTCCCGATTATAAAATTTCCAAATTTTGAGATCTATGATCCAACTGTCAGGCGTGCTAGCGGTCTGCTTACTCCTCATTTTTTTTATACTGATTATCTCGGTATGGGGATAAAGAATTCTTATTTTTGGAATCTCGCCCCTCACTATGATTTTACCCTTTCTTCTACCGTTTATACCCAACAAGGGCTTTTAACCGAAGGGGAATGGCGTCAACGTTTAAAAATGGGCAGTTATAATATTCGCTTTGCTCATATATACCAAATGAAACAGCATAGATTTGATAATGATACGATTGATGCACAGCATAAAAACCGTTATATGCTGGCAACAAAAGGGGACTTTCGTATTAATTCACACTGGACTTATGGATGGGATATTCTTGCACAATCAGATCGGCATTTTAGTCGTGCCTATAAACTTGAAAACTATAGCAATCCTACACAACTTTCTCAGATCTATCTGAATGGTCTTGCAGGAAAAAAATATTTTGATATGCATTTTTATCATTTTAAAGTTCAAGATTCATTATTGAATGATCCTCATTATGAACGTCACTCTCGGCAAGCTTGGGTCCTACCGCGCATCGATTATTTTTTCACACCAGATGAACCCATTTATAATGGGGAGCTTACCTTCCATAGTAATATACAATCAATTTATCGTCGTCATGCTGACTTCAGTTCACACGACCAGAAGGGAAACCCTCTCAACATAGTAAGACTTTCTGGTATGGCTGGAAATAGTTTGCGTTTAACAAACGAGCTTCAGTGGAAAAAGCGCTTCAACACGCACAATGGCCTCATATTAACCCCTCTTCTCTCTCTACGAGCTGATATTATTACAACCAATGCAAGCGAAAATTATACAGATTCTACAGAAAACAATGCCTTATCCGCAATTCATGGTTCAACAATTCGTGGCATGGCAACAGCAGGCTTGGAACTACGCTATCCCTTCCTCATTACAGCTGATCATTCTACACATATTATAGAACCAACCGCACAAATTTTTATACGCAATAATGAACAATATATTGGACAAATTCCTAATGAAGATGCTCAAAGCTTTGTCTTTGATGCAACCACTCTCTTTAAACGAGACAAATTTTCTGGTTATGATCGTGTAGAAGGTGGCACACGAGCCAATATAGGTCTAAGATATTCTGGAAGCTTTAATGACAATTGGTCTCTTTATGCTCTTGTTGGACAATCCTTTCATCTAGCAGGAAAGAATTCTTTTGCAGAAAAGGACTTTGTCAATGTCGGTATTCATTCTAGCTTAGAGGCAAAACGTTCAGACTATGTTGCAATGTTTGGTGCGACCCATAAAAGTGGTTTTTCCTTAGAAACGCGTGGACGCTTTGACAAAAAAACAGGAAAAATCCGCCGTAGTGAAATCGAAGCATCACAAAAATGGCAAAATTTTTGGGCGGCTCTACAATATGCCTATATCGCAAAGCAACCAGATTATGAATATCCTCAAGAGCGCCAAGAAATTTCTTTTCAAACAGGACTTAAACTGGCAGATTATTGGTCTATTAATAGCAACGCCGGTTATGATTTAGTATCTGGTACGTTTGTAAAGCGAGGAATTAGCTTGAATTATACAGATGAATGTTTCGGGTTAACATTCGGTTATCAACAGGTAACGAATCCAGGCAGGAAAACACCCTTGCAAAACTTTAATTTCTCTCTTTCATTGCGTACGATTGCAGATATCGGAAAAAAGATAGATTAATTTATAAAGAGAATGTATCAGTCATTTAACTTATCATTGTTTTTATGAAAGAAAGAGTATATTTTAAGTTGTTGATGAGAATTAATAAACAATGCGAAAGCCTATTCACATGAATAAATTGAAAAAGCGTGTTCTTGCTTTATTTTATATTGCGTCTTTGAGCGTAAGTAGCCTTCTAATAAATGAATTTTTGATTCCGACAGTCTTTGCGCAGACTTCTATTGTTGTTACAGTTAATGGCAACCCCATCACAAATTATGATATACAAAGGCGCCTTGCTTTTCTCAGATTACAACAAAAGCAAGGCAATTTGGTGGCACAGGCTAAAAAAGAGCTTATCGATGAAAAGCTAAAAAATATTGAAATAAAACGTCGTAATATTGAAGTAAGCAATGATGAAGTTGATAAAGCTTTTGAGAATTTTGCGACACAAAATAATATGACGATTGATCAGCTCAACCAGATTCTGATCCAAACTGAGATCACTGTGCAACACTTTAAAGATTACATCCGTGGACAAATAGGATGGGGGCGTCTTGTTAGTGCACGCTATCAAGCTGAAACAGGTATGATTAGCGAACAAGAAGCTGTACGCAGGATATTAAAAAATGGTGGTGTAAAACCTTCAACCAATGAATATACATTACAGCGAATTGTTTTTGTTATTCCTGCACATCGTCGTTCAGAAATTTTTGAAAGACGTCAAAGAGAAGCAAGCAATTTTCGCGCACATTTCCGTGGATGTGCCAATGCTCACAATCAAGCAAGAGGTATTTTAGACGTTACTATCCGCCACTTAGGAAAGTTTCTGGAACCCCAACTTCCCAATGCATGGGAACAAGCTATTCTTGCAACGCCTGCTGGAAAAATGACAAAATTACAAGAAACATCTGATGGAATAGAAGCAATTGCTGTCTGCAAAATAAAAAGAGTTTCTGATGATTATGTCGCTCGACTAATATTTTCTCTTCAAGATAGTAAAAAAAGAAGCCCGCAAAAACTTGAAGAATTAAGCGACAAATATTTAGGAGAACTGCGGCGAGTGGCGCGCATTCAAAATTCATAATGGCTGCTCTTATTGTTAGCGGTGGTGATCCTGCCGGAATTGGTCCTGAAATAGTCCTAAAAGCGTGGAATTTGCGTGTTACGCGCCAAATTCCACCTTTTGTGCTTCTTGCTGATCCAGATGTTATTCGTTCGCGCGCTCGTTTTTTACAGATTGATGTTGAGGTGCAATCTGTTTTAATCAATAATTCCGCAAAAAATTTTCAAAACGCTCTTCCTATCATACCATTAAAAAACAAACAAAGTGATCAATTAGGTATACCTTCATCGAATAATGCCGCTGGAATCATTGAAGCAATTGAACGCTGTGTTCAATTGATTCAAAATGGCCATGCATGTGCACTTATCACTTGTCCTATTGCAAAAAAGAATCTTTATGATGCCGGTTTTCAATTTCCAGGTCATACAGAATTTTTAGCCGATTTAGCCCATAAAGCTTTTCATAAATGTTATCATCCAGTTATGATGTTAGCAGGACCTCGATTAAAAACAGTACCAATAACTGTTCATATTCCATTTAAAAATGTTCCTTCACAGCTTACCCGTGATTTAATTATTCAAACGGTACTTATTACTGAATGTGACTTAAAAACACGGTTTAAAATAACGTCACCCCGACTAGCTGTTGCTGGTCTTAATCCTCATGCTGGAGAAGAAGGTGCAATGGGAAAAGAAGATATTGAAGTTATCACTCCTGCTATTGAATATCTTAAAAAAAAAGGACTCAATATTGCAGGCCCGCTGCCTGCCGACACAATGTTCCATGAATGCGCAAGAAAGGCATATGACGTTGCCATTTGTATGTATCATGATCAAGCCCTTATCCCTGTTAAAACATTAGACTTTGATAGCACTGTTAATGTCACGTTAGGTCTCCCTTTTATTCGCACGTCCCCAGATCACGGAACTGCTTTTGACATTGCTGATAAAGGGATAGCCTCTCCCGAAAGCTTTATTGCTGCTCTTAAACTTGCAAATCAACTTGCCGAAAATAGTTTAATACCATGCCAATAGATAATCTCCCTCCTCTACGTGAGGTCATTGATATATATGGATTACAAGCGCATAAATCTTTGGGGCAAAATTTTCTTTTTGATCTTAATTTAACATCTAAAATTGCTCATCATGCAGGTAATATAGAAGGAAAACCTGTTCTTGAAATTGGTCCTGGTCCTGGAGGTCTCACACGAGCCTTGCTAGCAAAGGGCGCCATTGTAACAGCAATAGAACGCGATGAACGCTGCATACCAGCTCTCTTAGAAATAGAAAAACACTATCCTAAAAAATTAAAAATTATTTGTAATGATGCACTGAAGCAAGACTTCTCAAAACTCTTTGAAACAAGCCCAGAAAAACCTCGCATTATTGCAAATCTTCCCTATAATATTGGAACACAACTCTTATTAAATTGGCTTTTGACTGAACCATGGCCTCCTTTTTATGAATCAATGACATTGATGTTTCAACGTGAAGTTGCCAAACGGATTACAGCTAAACCTCAATCTACTCATTATGGACGTCTTAGTGTCTTAACTGGCTGGCGTACCACTGCTAAAATTGCTTTTGATGTGCCCCCTCAAGCCTTCATACCAATACCTAAAGTAACTTCTTCCGTTGTTCATATTATTCCGCGAACACAACCTCTTGCCTGCTCTGCACAAAAACTAAGCCTCGTCACAAAAACCGCCTTTGGACAAAGGCGAAAAATGCTTCGTCAAAATCTCAAAATACTTGGAGGTGAAGTGCTGTTAGAAAAAGCTGGAATTGATGGAACGCGCCGTGCTGAAACGCTCTCGGTTTCCGAATTTGTAACTTTAGCGCATCTAGTTCTCTAAAAAATTGCAATTTTTGTTATACAATCTTTTTTAATCAAGACATTTATCGATCTTTTCAGCAATAAGCCCATCAACAAAAGAGTCAAGATAAGAACAGCGCTCGCGTTTTGCGGTTTCAGCTAAATAAATTGATTTAATAAAAGATAAAGACTGATCTAAATCTTCGTTAATCACAACATAATCATAAGAACGCCAATGCTTTAACTCCGTTCGTGCATTTTCCAATCGTAAATTGATGATATCTTGACTATCTTCTGCTCGACGATGTAACCGCGAAACAAGCTCTTTCATTGATGGTGGAAGGATAAAAACAGATACAGTGTCTCCCAGCATCTTTTTTTGCAGCTGCTCGGTACCTTGATAATCAATATCAAATAACATATCACGGCCAATACTCAATGCGTTTTCAACAGTTTCACGTAAAGTGCCATAATAATTTCCGTGAACTTCTGCCCATTCAATAAATTCATCTCTATCACGCTTATATTCAAACTCTTCCTTTGAAATAAAGTGATAATGCAGTCCATCTACTTCACTAGGACGCCTTTTCCTTGTGGTCACACTTACGGAAAGCTCTAATTGTCCATCTTTTAGAAGTAATCGAGAAATTGTTGATTTACCAGCACCTGAAGGTGAAGAGAGAATAAATAAAAAACCGCGGCGTTGATTTATTTTTATAGCACTCAATTTACTTTCGAAGACTGTCATTACATCACTCTACTTTGTTCATAAATGTTTCTCCAAAATTTGAATTATACATTATCTCAACCTTTCCCCTAATCAATGTGTTTTCTTAGCAGTTTTCAATGTTATTCTGCTCTTTTTTGAGATACGTTATTAGCAGTGTATTCACTGCTTTCTTAAATATTTTTATCCATACGCTAATCCTACTTGTGACAGACAAAAAAATGATTTTTTTATCATTCTCATAAAAAGTTTAAAGAGAAAAATTTTACTATATTTTGCATTCTCATTTACGATGCAAAAAGATGTGTTATCGTTATAAATTCAATGTCTTGCCTTTAATTCTCGCCACTTGCGAACATTCACATTATGTTCTTCTAAAGTTCGAGAAAAAACATGCCCTCCTGAACCATCAGCAACAAAATAAAGTGCGTCACTGCTTGGTGGATGTGCCACCGCTTTCAAAGAATCTCGACCTGGATTTGCAATAGCTGTTGGAGGCAAACCATTAATTTTATAAGTATTATATGGTGTTTCCTTCTCAAGATCTGAACGATAAATTGCACGACCTGATGGCTTTCCTTTTCCTCCAAAGAGACCATAAATAACTGTTGGATCCGATTGAAGACGCATATGCTTTGTAAGGCGGTTATAAAATACCGCAGCAACCATTGGTCTTTCTGCTGCAATTCCCGTTTCTTTCTCAACAATTGAGGCTAATATAACAAATTCATCAATCGATTTAATGGGTAAATCAGGCGAACGCGTAGCCCATATAGCATGAATTAATTTTGTCTGTTCTTCACGCAATCTGTTTACAATCTCTTTACGCGTTGTCCCCCGAATAAAACGAACAGTATCCGTCATTAAACAGCCCTCTGGAGGCAAAATTTTTGGAAGATCTCCAATCAAAATTTCATTCGCAGCTAATCGATCGAAAACTTGCTGAACCGTTAAACCTTCAGGTACTGTAAATGTATACTCAATAGATTTTCCTTTCACAAGAATATCCATAATATCCTGCATCGAAGCATGTGCTGGAATTAAATATTCACCAGCCTTCAGATGCGTTGTTTTTTGGTGATAACCAACCCCATAAACAAAAATATCTGATGATCGAATGAAACCACGTTTTTCTAGCAATGAAGCAATTTCACGAATTCCTGTGCCAGGATGGATAAGAACAATTTGTTCTTCCTCAATTTTCCCCTTTTCTTCAAAAATACTTTTTCCAATATAAAGAGGAATACTTATGGCGAAAAGAATAACCACAATCAGCATAAGAAAAAAATGACCGAGAATAACCAACGGATTACGGACGATCGATGATTTCTTTCGTTTTTTATGTACTAACATGTCATAACTATCTGCTAAATGATTCGAAGAGGAATCACTTACGTCCATTAATGATTTTCCTTTTTTCACACCGGACATAACCCCTCAATAGCGATTAAGGACAATATTATAATTTCTCATTCACCTTATAATAAAGTAGAAAACTCAAAAGCAGAAATTAAATAAAAATACTTATTATCCCCTAAAACGTCGCATCACCAACGATGCATTTGTCCCACCAAATCCAAAAGAATTAGAAAGAATCGTATCAATCTTTCGTTCACGCGGTTTGTGTGGTACAAGATCGATTTTCGTTTCAATCGATGGATTGTCAAGATTAAGTGTCGCTGGGGCGATATTATCCCGTATAGCTAGAACAGAAAAAATAGCCTCAGCAGCACCGGCAGCACCAAGTAAATGCCCGATAGATGATTTCGTTGATGACATGGATACTTGTGGTGCATAATTCCCTAAAACACGCTCAACAGCCGCTAGCTCTATAGAATCAGCCATCGTTGATGTACCATGAGCATTAATGTAATCAAGTTCACTCACATTCACTTGTGCACGCTTAAGAGCAGCCATCATACTACGCTGAGCCCCTTCACCACTTTCTGAAGGCGCTGTAATGTGGTAAGCATCACCAGATAAACCATAGCCAATAACCTCAGCATAAATACGCGCTCCTCGTTTTTTGGCATGTTCCAGCTCTTCTAAAACAACAACTGCCGCTCCTTCCCCCATCACAAAACCATCACGATCAGCATCATAAGGACGTGACGCCCGTTCAGGATCATCATTGCGACAAGTAGAAAGAGCTCTACAAGCTGCAAAACCTGCAAGAGATATCCGATTTATCGGAGATTCGGTCCCCCCTGCCACCATGACATCGGCATCACCAAACATAATCAAACGTGCCGCATCACCAATCGCATGCGCTCCTGTCGAACAAGCCGTTACAACAGAATGATTAGGCCCTCGTAAACCATATTGAATAGACACATAACCAGAAGCAAGATTAATCAAACGACCTGGAATAAAAAAAGGAGAAACACGACGAGGTCCCTTATCACGAAGCGTATAACCAGATTCAACAATGCCCTCAATACCCCCAATTCCTGAACCAATTAACACACCTGTACAAATCTGATCTTCATCATTCTTAGGAAACCATTCTGCATCTGCAAGCGCTTGGTTAGCAGCAGCCATTGCATAAACAATAAATGCATCAACTTTACGTTGCTCTTTAGGTTCCATATACAAATCAGCATTATAGGTCCCCTCTGTTCCATCCCCTAAAGGGATACGCGCAGCAATCTGGCATGGCAAATCTGACACATCAAACTCAGTAATACGTCGGACACCACTTCTTCCTTCAAGAAGTCGTTTCCAACTATATTCAATATTACCAGCTAATGGAGATACCAATCCTAAACCAGTAACAACAACACGTCTCATAACTTCTAACCTTGAACTAAACTTCACCTCTCAAAGCTCTCTTTTCAAAAGAGCTCCGAAGAATATAGGCAAAAGCAATTTATGCCTTTGCCCTTTAGTAATCATGCAGAAGCTTTATCAATGAACTTGACTGCATCACCAACTGTGAAAATCGTTTCAGCAGCCTCATCTGGAATTTCTACCCCAAACTCTTCTTCAAAAGCCATAACGAGTTCAACTGTATCAAGGCTATCAGCCCCTAGATCATCGATAAAGCTTGCATTTTCTACAACTTTATCAGCATTAACCCCAAGATGTTCCACAATAATTTTCTTAACGCGCTCTACTGTATCACTCATGTTGAAATCCTCGAATTTATATTTTCCTATAATTTGGTTAACTATATCGGCTCATCTAATCAAGCAATAGATGCATCACTTTAAAAGATTTTAGCAATGATTTAAAACATCCTGTGGATATCCCCTACAAAATGAACCAATCTGACATTCCGACATCAATTGATCAACGGCCATGTTAAAGAAATAGATGCATCTTTCTATTTCAATCGTTACTATCTAAAATAATACAACTCATAAATCAATGTGGAATAAAATAAATACTCAAATCATTGCCATTCCACCATTGATATGAAGTGTTTGACCTGTCGTATAGGCTGCTTCATCGCTTGCTAAATAAACAGCAGCAGCGGCTATTTCTTGCCCACTTCCCATACGCTTCATTGGAATCGCCGCCATAATGGCTTCTTTTTGCTTTTCATTAAGCTTGTCTGTCATTGCAGATTTAATAAATCCTGGAGCAATACAATTGACAGTGATGTTTCGCGAAGCAATTTCTTGTGCCAATGCTTTAGAAAAACCTATCAAACCTGCTTTTGCAGCACAATAATTCGTTTGTCCAGGATTTCCCACAACACCAACAACAGATGTAATGTTAATAATCCTTCCATAACGGCGGCGCATCATAAAATGTATTAATTCACGCGTCAAAAGAGAAGCAGCTGTTAGGTTAACTTCTAAAACATCATCCCAGTCTTTATCTTGCATACGCACAAAAAGACCATCCCTAGTGATTCCCGCATTGTTAACCAAAATATCGACGCCATCCATTTCTCTTTCTGCAACTTCAGCCAATTGTTTAATCGATTGGCGTTCAGAAAGATTAGCGGGAAATACAAAAACATTCTGCCCTAATTCTGCCGCCACTTCTCTAAGCTTTTCTTCACGTGTTCCATGAAGTCCAACAATGGCTCCTTGTGCATGAAAGCAGCGTGCAATTGCCTCACCAATTCCTCCCGAAGCCCCCGTTACAAGAGCTTTACGTCCTGTTAATCTAAACATTTTTTTACTCCTTATAGATTAAACGCCAAGCATGCCTAGCGCTGATTCTATTTCATCAACTGTTCCAATTGTTACCCCCTTTATATCTTTGTTAATACGACGCGTTAAACCTGTTAATACTTTTCCAGAACCAACTTCAAAAAGCGTATCAACCCCATTAGCAGCGATCCATTCTATCGTTTCACGCCATCGCACTCTCCCAGTCACTTGTTCAACAAGAAGAGTAGTAATACGCTCTGGATTGCTCTCAGGTGCAACAGAAACATTAGCAATCAAAGGAACAATAGGGGGCATTTTGTTAACAGTCAAAAGTGCTTTCTTCATGGCATCAGCAGCAGGTTGCATTAAAGATGAATGAAAAGGTGCAGAAACTGGAAGAAGAAGTGCACGTTTTGCACCTTTTGTTGATGCAATCTCTACCGCTGTCTCAACTGCTTTTGCTTTACCTGAAATAACAATTTGCCCACCACCATTATCATTAGCAATTTGACATAGTCCTTCTCCAGAAACAGTTTCGCAAATTTCTTCCACAATGTGCTCTTCCAAACCAATCAGTGCTGCCATAGAACCTTCACCAACTGCGACAGCAGCCTGCATAGCATTGCCACGAATACGCAAAAGTCTTGCCGTATCTGTGAGAGTAAATGTACCAGCAGCACAAAGGGCCGAATATTCGCCTAAAGAATGACCAGCAACAAACTTTACCTTTTCTTCTATACGAAGCCCTAATTGTTGCATCACACGAATGACAGCCATGGATACAGCCATTAATGCCGGTTGTGCATTTGCTGTTAACGTTAAAACATCTGCTGGTCCTTCAAAAATGATCTTTGATAATTTCTCACCCAAAGCATCATCAACTTCCTCGAAAACCATCCGTGCGGCAATAAATTGCTCTGTAAGCGCCTTCCCCATACCAACAAGTTGACTTCCCTGCCCTGGAAAAATAAAAGCTGCACCCATTTATCAACTCCTAAAATTGTACAAAATTATTCTCTTTTGACCTTATTCATCCGCACAAATCAAGATAAAGCCCTTTATTTAAAACGAATACCACTCTTAAAATTATATTTTAAAGGCGGAATTTGATATAAAAACTTAGGAAAGTAGGGAGCTATAAACTGAATAACACCCAAACTTATGAGACTTCCTAAAATTGCACCTGCTAAAATATCAAAGGGATAATGTACACCCACAAAGATGCGCGCCCAACAGATCAAGCACAAAAACACCGTGGCAAATTTAAAAGCAACTTTGTATCGGTAAAAATAAAAGTTAGCTGCATAAGATGCAATGGTCAAGGCATGATTACTAGGAAAAGAAGCTGTTGCACGATGTTGAATAAGCGGTGTCGCTAACCCTACCACGAATGGGCGAGGATGAAAATAAAAAAGAGAAATGAGATAACCTACGAAAAGAGCCGCACAAATACTCATGCAAATGCTTAGTACGACACATCGTTCCCTCTCCCCACCACAAAACCACAACGCACAAAGATGGAGAGGAATAATGTAAATTAAAAACTTTGCACAAAAAATACTAAACAAAACTACAATCGACCAAGCTTGATGATTGCCGACAAACATTTCAAAGAGTGTAACATCAATCTGGTTTAAAAAGTCCATTTTTCTCTCCTTTATGTTACAGTACTATCTTTTTGTAGAAGAGGGAAATATATCAAGATTTAACAAATCAATTTTTTTATGTGCATAAACTTGCTATTTTAAAAGATAACCTGTAGATATGAAATATTCGTTGCCGGCACTTTAGCTGGAGGTTGAACGGAGGGCTGTAAAATATCAGTAGGAAATACAATGTTTCCGGCCTCCCGTGTCTCCGCTCTCGGATGTCTCGAATCGTAAACGCGTCCTTTCTTCTTTGGATTTCCAAAAAAGACAAGTCGCAGAGGCTTTGCGCTAAAACCGGTGAGATTTAATTGAAGAAAGGCAAAACAATGGCTCTTTATGAACATATGTTCCTTGCCCGACAAGACATTACACCGCAGCAAGTTGATGAACTTTTGAGTCTCTACAAAGGTGTCATTGAAGCACATGGTGGAAAAGTTGGGCGTGTAGAAAATTGGGGACTTCGTCCTCTTGCTTACCGTATTCGTAAAAACCGTAAAGCTTATTATACTTTGGTCAATATTGATGCACCAGCTTCAGCAATTGCTGAAGTGGAACGTCAGATGCGCATCAATGAGGATATTTTGCGTTATATGACCATTCGCGTAGAAAAACACGAAAAAGAAAAATCTGCTATGCTCTCACACCTTGATCGCAATAGCCATCACATTGGACACGATGAAGAGCGTCCTCGTTTTCCGCGTCGTCAACGTGAAAATGCTATAGAAGGGGTAGAATGATGACTGATACCAATCAAAACTCTGCACGTCGCCCCTTTCATCGTCGTCGTAAAACATGTCCTTTTTCAGGGACTAATGCTCCCAAAATTGATTATAAAGACATCAAGTTGTTACAACGTTATATTTCCGAACGTGGGAAAATTGTTCCTTCACGGATTACTGCTGTTAGTCAAAAAAAACAGCGTGAATTAGCTAATGCTATCAAACGTGCTCGCTTTTTAGGCTTACTTCCGTACATTATAAAGTAAACGATCAATACGCTATGCAACTGGAGAGTTTATCCAGTTGCTTTTCTTATATGGTTTTAAAAATAGCTTGTTGCATCCTATGTTAAGCTATTACATGTCAAAGTTGGGGTATTGACGCGCCCCTAACTGCAGAAAGCAGGACAGCAATAAATGAAAAAAAATCGTACCTATGAGATATTAATCGGTATTTTAGCAGGATTATTTGCTGTTGTAATAGGAATGGCAATCATCAGTGTTGCAAATATCGCGCCCTTTTTTTCTCTTCTTCTTGGCTGCTTTCTTTCATTGCCAATTTTTATTGTTGCGTTCGGTCAAGGAACATTAGCCAGTCTCATCGCCCTCATAAGTGCCACTGTTGTTCTTATCATAACCACTAATACCTATATTGCTCTTGGCTTGATGTTCTTATTTTTCCTTCCTGCTGTCTATGCTTCTTGGCTTCTTGGGCTTGCACGACCAGCGCAAAAAGAAAACGAACTGATATGGTATCCATTATCATCGGTTATTTTTCATTTAACTAATTTTATCGCTCTTATAGCAACTTTCATTGGGCTCTATGTTCAAACCCGTCCTTCCACACCCGTCATTGCAAAAAAAATCACCGAAAACATAGCACAAACTCTGCAACAATCACAGTCAATAAAAGAAGCCGATATACGCGCTTTTAGTGAGCTTTTAATGACGCATCCAGCAACTTTTACTGCTGTTTCTTTGACTCTTTATAGTTTGGTTTTTCTCATTGGTAACCTTTACTTTTCCATGATAGCAGCACAACACATGAAATGGCTGAAAAGACCCCGTGATGATTGGAGCCAAACTCTCCGCCTTCCAATTTCTGGAATTGTTATTTTCATTATTGTTTGCATAGCATCGATGGTTGAGTTGAGCGCTTCTCTTAACTTGAGTACCCGTGTCTTTAGTACTGCATACACTGTCATCATATTAATTAGTGGTCTAGCATATCTTCACAATATTACAAAAGGGGTAAACGGTCGGATTATTATACTTTCTCTTGTTTATATTGCTATTTTAACAGTCGTTTTTACTCCACCTATTGTTTTCATGATGCTTTTGATGGGAATTTGGGCTGCTATTCAATATAATTTTCAATCACGCAAAAAACTCCACTAAATTTATTTGTTCGAAAGGAAAAACTATGGATATTATTTTACTTGAGCGCATTCCTCGTCTTGGTCAGATGGGTGATATTGTCTCAGTTAAAGATGGTTATGCGCGTAATTTTCTCTTGCCTCAAGGTAAAGCTTTACGCGCAAATGAAGCCAATAAAAAACATTTTGAGATACAACGTGCACAACTTGAAGCCCGTAATCTTGAACGCAAAAGCGAAGCGCAAAAAGTTGCTGAAAAACTTGATGGACAATCATTCATTGTTGTTCGTTCTGCTGGTGAAACAGGACAACTTTATGGTTCTGTATCAACACGTGATATTGCTGAAATTATAACAGATGAAGGCTTTTCTATTGGGAGAAATCAAGTCGAACTTAACCATCCAATAAAAATGATCGGTCTTCACACAATCACTCTTAGCTTACATCCTGAGGTTCAAATTTCTGTGATTATTAATGTTGCGCGTTCTACCAGTGAAGCACAACGCCAAGCAGAAGGTGAAACTCTCACTTCTGCTAAAGAAATATATAATATTCAAGAAGAATTATTAGAAGAAAATCAGGAAGAATTATTGGTAGAAGAAATTAATGACAACGATATAAACAGTTCTCATCAAGAAGCTTAATTGCTATTTTTGCTTTCTGTTTTATATTTTTTATTCTATTTTAAATATTGCTCATAAAATACTCACACTTTAAAATTGGGTATTTTATGGCTATCATACATAAAGAACCTAATTTTTATGAAAGAATTAGGAATATATTATTTAAAGGCATTACATGCCGAGAATGATAATATCACTAAGAGGAAATTTTCTTTTGTTGTCTAGCATCTAAAGCAAAAATAATTTAAAGTTCTACCCTTAAGGGTAAGGTTTGTATGAGCGGTAAGTTGATTATATCAACACATGATCTGAAATAATTTCAGTTATAAAAAAGTAATTCTACTTACACAGATATTGGAATTTTAAGGTCACATAACTTCAAAACACTTAAATTTAGAATAGCAAAACTTCCACTTTAAAATCACGTATTATAAAATAAAATAGATCAATGTTATATAAATAATACACAAATGATAGATGAGCAACGAAAAGAGGGTTTTGAAAAATTATATAATTTTAACTTAAAATGAAGATTTGTAGCTCTATTCTTTTAATTATACGATTTTCAATTTATCGCCTAAAGTAGCTAGACTTAGAATTTTAGTGGAAAAATATTATGGAAGAAACTAACGTTGTTAATGTCAGCTCTTCAAAGAAGGAAGATTCTCCTTCTTTTCGGCAGCTTCCGTATAATATTGAAGCTGAACAGGCATTGCTTGGTGCCATCTTTATCAACAATGATTCTCTTGACCGCGTTTCAGATTTTCTAAAACCAGAACATTTTTTTGAACCATTGCATCAAAAAATTTATCATGTTTTATCTCACCTTATTAAAACAGGAAAACGTGTAGATCCAGTTACAATCAAGCCCTATATCCAAATGGAAGAAAAAATTGGAGATATTACTGTATACCAGTATGTTGTTCGCTTAGCCACAGAGGCAGTCACTATTATTAACGCTGAAGATTATGGACGCGTCATTTACGATCTTTTTATCCGACGGTCTTTGATTAACCTTGGAACTCAAGTTGTCAATACAGCCTTTGATGCTCCTGTAGAGCTCACGCCTACCCAACAAATTGAAACTGTTGAAAATCAGTTATTTGAGCTAGCAGAAAAAGGGAAATATGGAGGTGGATTTGAAAATTTTAATGAGGCTATCAAAAAAGCTATCGATATGGCAAGTGCTGCGAAAAAGCGCTCTTCACAATTATCAGGGATAGCCACCCATATTAAAACACTTGATGAAAAAATGGGAGGATTACAAGCATCTGACTTAATTATCCTTGCAGGACGCCCTGGTATGGGAAAAACCTCACTGGCTACCAATATTGCCTTTAATATTGCTAATGCTTATAATCGTAATGCCAATATCCAAGAAAATGAAGGGGGTATTGTAGGTTTCTTCTCACTTGAGATGTCATCCGAACAGCTTGCAACCCGTATTATTTCTGAACAAACAGAAGTCTCTTCTTCTGATATTCGGCGTGGTAATATCTCAGATGAACAATTTTCAAAAATTATTCGTGCGGTGAACCAACTACAAAAGGCACCACTTTATATTGATCAAACTGGGGGAATATCAATTACGCAATTAGCTGCTCGTGCGCGGCGTCTCAAGCGACAACATGGTTTAGATATCTTGTTTATTGACTATATCCAACTCATGACAAGCAGTTCAAAGCGTTCATCAGAAAATCGTGTTCAAGAGATCACAGAAATTACCACAGGATTAAAAGCGTTAGCGAAAGAATTGAATATTCCTATTATCGCTCTCTCTCAACTTTCACGTCAAGTAGAAAATAGAACAGATAAACGTCCCCAACTCTCAGATTTACGTGAATCTGGTTCAATTGAGCAAGACGCCGACATTGTTCTGTTTGTCTACCGCGAAGAATATTATCTCAAAAATGAAGAACCAAAATTAGGTAGCTTAGAACATACAAAATGGCAAGAAATAATGGACAAAGCTTTTGGAAAAGCTGATGTTATTATTGCAAAACAGCGCCATGGGCCGACAGGAATCGTGCCACTTGCCTTTCAATCTGATTTCACACGATTCAGCGATCTGGCCGATAGCAATTATCTTCCAGAGCAAATCGGTTAAATTAACATGGCGCGTAATCGTATTCAATTTATCTGTCAAAATTGTGAAACCATTCTTCTCATTAAAAAATGTAATTCTTATCAAGAATGAAATTTCTTACAAAGAATCATTTTTCAATGATTCTAGCCGCCGTTATTTGCTATTTAATAACATTCTTCTTGCATGAAATGATAACACATCTCTTAATGTTGTAAGTGGGGTACATATATTAAAATCCATAGCTAATTTAAACCTTGCTATATTGTTCCTTCTTTTACAAAGTCTCTTTCTTGCAAGACACCCATTTTCTCGTTATTAAATTTAAAAATAATTGCTGCTGTTGTGTATGGCAAGCTATTATGAAAATATCAGAAGATTTCCTCTTCATAGAAAAATCTCTAATTTTTTAACAAAAATATTTTCTAATTTATCTGAAAAAAATTACCCTAATTACCGTAATATAAAAAAACAAGCAGTGTTTTAAATATTACAGCACAGAGAAAATTCTATAACATGCAAAATATTCTTGATATAAAATTGTATAAAAACTGATATCTAACAAAAGGAAAATGTATAATTATGCTAGAAAAAAAAGAAGACTGCGATAGTGGATTTGACAGTCTTGATGAAGCTATCAAAAGAGTTATTGATATAGCAGGTGCTGCAAAAAAACGCTCTTCGCAAATATCAGGGATAGCAACTCACATTCAAACACTTGATGAAAAAATGGGAGGATTACAAGCATCTGACTTAATTATCCTTGCAGGACGCCCTGGTATGGGAAAAACCTCACTGGCTACCAATATTGCCTTTAATATTGCTAATGCTTATAATCGTAATGCCAATATCCAAGAAAATGAAGGGGGTATTGTAGGTTTCTTCTCACTTGAGATGTCATCCGAACAGCTTGCAACCCGTATTATTTCTGAACAAACAGAAGTCTCTTCTTCTGATATTCGGCGTGGTAATATCTCAGATGAACAATTTTCAAAAATTATTCGTGCGGTGAACCAACTACAAAAGGCACCACTTTATATTGATCAAACTGGGGGAATATCAGTTTCACAACTGGCTGCCCGTGCTCGGCGTCTCAAGAAAAAACATGGTTTGGATGTCTTAATTATTGATTATATCCAACTCATGACAAGTGATTTAAAATACACATCTGAATATCGTATTCAAGAAATCACTGCAGAATTAAAAGCATTAGCTAAAGAATTAAATATCCCTATTATTGCTCTTTCACAACTTTCACATCAAGTTGAAAACAGAACAGATAAACGCCCAAAACTTTTAGATTTAGGTGGATTTGGTTCTATTGAGCAAGATGCCGACATCGTTTTATTTGTCTATCGTGAAGAATATTATCTCAAAAATGAAGAACCAAAGTTCGGTAGCCTTGAACATATGAAATGGATAGAGACAATGGACAAAGTTTTTGGAAAAGCTGATGTTATTGTTGCAAAACAACGTCATGGACCGACAGGAATCGTGCCACTTGCCTTTCAATCTGATTTCACACGATTCAGTGATCTGGCCGATAGCAATTATCTTCCAGAGCAAATCGGTTAAATTAACATGGCGCGTAATCGTATTCAATTTATCTGTCAAAATTGTGGAACTGTCCATTCTCGTTGGGCGGGAAAATGTAGTGCTTGTGGAGAATGGAATTCCCTTATCGAAGAAACTATAAATGGCGGCATAGGAAGTGGTCCTAAACAGAATGCTCGTAAAGGACGCATTGTCACACTCACATCTCTTTCTGGAAATATCGAAGATGCTCCACGTATTCATTCTGGTATTGCTGAACTTGATCGTGTTACCGGTGGGGGCTTTGTCCGTGGATCAGCACTCCTTGTTGGAGGTGATCCGGGTATTGGTAAATCAACATTGCTGACACAAACAGCTGCTGCTTTATCACGCAAAGGATATAATGTTATCTATGTTTCAGGTGAAGAGGCTATTGCGCAAATTTGTCTGCGCGCGCAAAGGCTTGAAGCTAACAATACAGAGGTGAAACTTGCTGCTGAAACCAATGTTGAAGATATTCTGGCAACCTTAAGCGAACATAAAAACCTTGATATGGTGATTATCGATTCAATTCAAACCCTATGGTCAGATACAGCAGATTCATCACCCGGCACTGTCACACAAGTACGTATCGGTGCTCAAGCAATGATCCGCTTTGCCAAAAAAACGGGAACCGCCGTTGTTCTTGTTGGTCATGTTACAAAAGATGGGCAAATTGCTGGTCCTCGAGTTGTTGAACATATGGTTGATGCCGTTCTCTATTTTGAGGGTGAAGGAGGACATCATTATCGCATTCTTAGAACTGTAAAAAATCGCTTCGGACCAACAGATGAAATTGGTGTCTTTGAAATGTCTGATAAAGGATTACGCGAAGTGATAAATCCATCCGAATTGTTTTTAGGAGAACGTAATGAAAAAGCTCCAGGTGCTGCTGTTTTTGCGGGAATGGAAGGGACACGCCCGATACTCGTAGAAATTCAAGCGCTTGTTGCTCCTTCTTCCCTTGGGACACCAAGACGTGCGGTTGTCGGATGGGATGGAAATCGTCTTTCTATGATTCTTGCCGTTTTAGAAGCCCATTGCGGCATTCGTTTTGGACAGCATGATGTCTATCTGAACGTGGCAGGTGGATATCGCATATCAGAACCCGCTGCTGATTTAGCTGTAGCCGCTGCTTTGGTATCCTCTCTTGCCAATATCGCATTGCCAACGGATTATGTATATTTTGGTGAAGTCAGTCTTTCAGGAGCTACCCGCGCTGTTTCACATTCAGCACAGCGCATCAATGAAGCAAAAAAACTCGGCTTTCAAGGAGCATTTCATCCCACAACAACAACCGAAATGATGAAGTCGCTCAATTTTCAACAAAAAACTTTCTCCGACCTTCCGGAACTCGTTGCTACTCTTACCGTAAGTAAAAAATGATCTGCACCATAGATATGATAATATAGAAAAAACTCTATAAAATACAAAAGATCCTTGCTATAAGAACAAAAAATATATTTGCACATAGACTTAGAAGAACACAACTTTATGTATAAGGAACAAACAAATGATCATAACAATCCTTGATGGAATTGTCGTAGTAATCATCCTGTTGTCCGCTTTTCTTGCTATGCTTCGAGGGTTTTCACGTGAAGTGTTATCGTTGATTTCTTGGGCAGTTGCAGCTATTACGACACTGTTTTTATTCAAGCCTGTCTTACCTTTCTTTGAACACTATCTCTCTAATAAAATGATTGCATTGATCACAACATTGGTCACGATTTTTATTATTGTTCTCATTATTACTTCAATTATTACAATGAAGATCTCTGATTTTATTATTGATAGTCGAATTGGTATTCTTGACCGTGCTATTGGTTTTATTTTTGGAGCACTTCGCGGTTTACTTATCATGGTCATCGGTATGTTGCTGATTAATGCACTGATTAAACCCGAGCTTCAAGCGAATTGGTTAAAAAATGCAAAAACAAGGCCTATTTTAGATTCACTAGGACAAAAAGTTTGGGAAATACTCCCAAAAGATATTGGATCGGTTCTCGAAAAGGCGGAAAATTTGTTTAAAGACAGCAATAAACATACGTATGGGCAACACTCTCATGAAAAGATAATTTTCAAAAAATAGAGAATAGTTTTTCATGAGGAAAGAGAACTAAATGATGTAGAATGTGATATTAATGATTCCTTCGTATCACAACTGAAAGAATATGATGATAAAGAGTGATGTTTTCTGTCAAGAATTTTCATTAGATGATGATACCCTTCATGAAGAATGTGGCGTTTTTGGTATTCTTGGGCATGAAGATGCAGCAACATTAACAGCTCTTGGACTCCACGCACTTCAGCATCGTGGGCAAGAAGCGGCTGGTATTGTTTCCTACCATAATAAAATGTTTCATCAAGAAAAGCATTTAGGTCTTGTTGGTGATCACTATACCAATCCTACAACACTTGCACGCTTACCAGGAAATCGCGCTATTGGACATACCCGTTATTCAACAACTGGAGAAGTAGCATTACGCAATGTTCAACCCCTTTTTGCTGAGTTGAAAGCTGGAGGCATTGCTATTGCTCATAATGGTAATCTTACCAATGGTCTCACATTACGCCGTGAACTCATCGCTTCTGGTGCTATCTGTCAATCAACGTCAGATTCAGAAGTTTTTCTCCATCTTATTGCCCGCTCACGTTATGAATCGTCCTCTGATCGTTTTGTTGATGCAATTCGGCAAGTAGAGGGTGGATATGCTATGTTAGCGCTCACGCGTACAAAGCTTATTGCTGCACGCGATCCAACAGGGATTAGACCCCTCGTGATGGGGGAACTTGATGGTAAGCCTATTTTTTGTTCTGAAACTTGTGCTCTTGATATTATTGGAGCAAAGTATGTCCGTGATGTTAAAAATGGGGAGATCATCATATGTGAAATACAAAAAAATGGGGAAATTACTAAAAAAATTATAAAACCAAAAAATGAAAAACCAGAAAAACTTTGCTTGTTTGAATATGTTTACTTTGCCCGTCCGGACTCAATCGTTGGAGGGCGTAGTGTCTATGCAACACGCAAAAATATGGGAATACGTTTAGCACAGGAAGCCCCTTGTGAGGGTGATGTTGTGGTTCCTGTTCCTGATGGAGGAACTCCTGCTGCAATTGGCTATGCACAAGAAATTGGAATTCCCTTCGAGCTTGGTATTATTCGTAATCACTATGTTGGTCGCACTTTTATCGAACCAACACAACAAATTCGTGCTTTTGGTGTCAAATTAAAACATTCTGCAAACCGTCCTGTGATTGAAAGAAAACGTGTTATTCTTGTTGATGACTCTATTGTACGTGGAACAACATCTCTTAAAATTGTGCGAATGCTCCGTGATGCAGGAGCAAAAGAAGTTCATATGCGCATTTCTAGCCCTATGATTTTCTATCCCGACTTTTATGGTATTGATACACCTAAAGTTGAAAGCCTTTTAGCAAATCAATATCCAGATTTAAAATCTATGTGTGATTTTATTGGAGCGGATTCATTAGAATTTCTTTCAACGGATGGATTATATCTTGCTGTAGCAGGAGAAAAACGGAATAATGCCGATCCACAATTTACTGACCATTATTTTACTGGATATTATCCTACGCAGCTGGTTGATCAAGAAAACCTCTCCAAAACTCATCAATCATCTGTTCTTAGAACAAGAGATTAATGATGACAAAATTTAGTCTCCATGGGCGTGTTGCACTTGTTACTGGCGCATCAAGAGGAATTGGTTATTATTTGGCACTCGAGCTTGCTACACGCGGCGCTCATATTATTGCTCTTGCACGAACAGTCAGTGGACTTACTGAATTAGATAATCAGATCCAAGAAAAAGGGGCTCATGCAACCCTTGTTCCCCTTGACTTGCATCATATGGAAAACATCGATACTCTTGCTATCTCAATTGCCAAACGCTGGAAAAAACTTGATATTATCGTTGCAAACGCAGGAATCCTTGGAACACTCTCACCAATAGCGCATATAGAAAACACGGTATTTGAAGATGTTTTTCAAATAAATCTTTTCAGCCAATGGCGCTTAATGAAAGCTGTTGAGCCTTTATTACGAGAATCTGATGCTGGACGAGCCATTCTGTTATCCTCAAGCGTTGCGCATGCTGCGCGCCCTTTCTGGGGAGCTTATGCAGCCTCTAAAGCAGCTTTAGAGATGATTGCCCGCTGTTGGGCAGAAGAACTCAAACAAACCCCTATAAAGGTTAATTGTGTCAACCCTGGTGCCACACGCACTGCCATGCGCGCTGAAGCTATGCCCGGTGAAGATCCACAAACTCTCCCTTCACCACAAGAGGTTGCAAAAAAGATAGTACATTTGTTATCACCTGATTTAAAAGAAACTGGAAAACTCTTTAATGTCCATAAAAATCGGTTTGTAGATTATCATGTACCTGACTGATCATCATCGGAGAAGTAAATCGTTTGATTCTCTCTTTTTCCTGTGCTTCTCAACAGAAGAATGAAACACTTTATGATTCTTGGATAGCTTTAGCATCAGCCTTTTTCTCTTCTAAAGTAGCACGTTTATTATAAGCGATAAAACTACAGGGGAGAAAAATCATATAGCTAACAGCTGTAATCAATAAAGTTTTCCATGTGTAAGTCGCAAGAAAACCGACATAAATAACAATAACCAACATGCATGGTATAACGATATCGCGCCTTAAATTTTGATCAATTGTTTTTGCATTCCATACTGGTAAACGACTAATCAAAAGAAAAGCAATAATTACAGTATAAAGACTAAAAAATAATGCCCACCCCCAATTGGGGACCAAACCAAGAGCGCCTAAATAGGTAGGCAATAAAAGGAGTAATGCTCCTGCTGGTGCTGGAACACCAACAAAATAACTTTTCTGCCACTTAGGTATATTGGTGTTATCCAACATCACATTAAAACGTGCTAATCGCAAACAACAAGCAACACAATAAACAAGGGCTGCAACCCAACCAATGTGATTTGCTTGATTCAAGATAAAGGAATAAACAATAAGTGCAGGGGTAACACCAAAATTTATAACATCAGCAAGAGAATCCATCTGTGCCCCAAAAGATGAACTACCATCTATTAAACGGGCAATGCGACCATCAGCACCATCTAAAACTGCGGCCAAAAGCACCATTAAAATAGCAGCTTCATAGCGATGTTCAAAAGCCAAACGAATGCTGCTCATCCCTGCACAAATTGCTAAAATAGTAATGATATTGGGAATGACATACCGCATTGATGTAGGTGAACGCCGCCGACTTGCAACATCATCATGCTGCCCCTCAGGATTGAATGAAGAAAATGGCGAAAAATTTTTCATTGTGAGTCCTAATCGTATCTGAAGTCCGTTGTGGCACTCTTATCATCAAAAGAACCCAAAACTGTTTCTCCAGCAATTGCTGTCTGTCCAACTGCAACACGCAATTTCATTTCAGTTGGTATATAAATATCAAGGCGAGAACCAAAACGAATCAATCCAAATCGCTCACCAGTCATAACGGCATCGTTTTCTTTTGACCAACAAACAATCCGGCGTGCAACCATTCCCGCTATTTGTACGATACCGATTTTACCATGTTTGCTATCAATTACCATCCCATTACGCTCATTAAACTGGCTAGCTTTATCAAACTCAGCATTGGTAAATCGACCTGGATGATAAACGATAGACTCTACTGTACCACTGATAGGAATACGATTAATATGGCATGAAAAAATATCCATAAAAATGGAAATACGGATCATTTCATCTTTCCCTAATCCTAATTCTTCAGGTGGAACACATGATTCCACAAATGAAATACGCCCATCGGCAGGCGACATAACCCAATTTGAATTCAAAGGGATCACACGATCTGGATCACGGAAAAAGTATATACACCACACCGTGAGAACGAGACCAAACCAAAACAACGGACTCCATATCCAACCAAGAATGAGCGAAATAACAAAAAACGCTACAATAAAAGGATAACCCTCTTTATGAACCGGTACAAAGCTATTATGGAAAGATTGCAGAATACTCATATAATTTCCTATTCATCGTAAACTTAAACAAGCAACAAATCTTTTTGTTCCTCTTGTATCTTTTTATGTATTTAATCAATCACTCCATATAAAGATATAGATTACATTTTGCCCTATTTATTTTTTACGATTAACAACACTCGTCTCATCTTCTTCACGTATTTTACGTAATTTTTCTTCAGCTTTCGATGCTTCAAGCTGCTTATTCCACATTGAAGCATATAAACCTTTCTTGCGTAAAAGCTCTGTATGCGCCCCATTTTCAATAATACGACCACTTTTAAGAACCAAAATTTCATCAGCATTGATAACAGTAGAAAGACGGTGAGCAATAATCAATGTTGTACGTCCACGGCTTACAATATCCAATGCTTGTTGAATTTCCTGTTCCGTTGCCGTATCAAGAGCCGATGTTGCTTCATCTAGGATAAGAAGTGGGGGGGCTTTTAAAAGTGTCCGTGCAATAGCCACACGTTGTTTTTCACCACCTGATAATTTGAGACCTCGCTCTCCTACCATAGACTGAAAACCTTCCGGTAAAATTTCAATAAATTTTGATATTTGTGCCATTTCAGCAGCTTTGCGCATTTCTTCATCTGTAGCACTTGGACGCCCATAGCAAATATTATAGGCAATTGTATCATTAAATAACACTGTATCTTGTGGGACCATGCCTATCGCTTCACGCAAACTCTTTTGTGTTACGTCACGAATATCCTGCCCGTCAATTGTGATAGAACCCGCGTCAACATCATAAAACCGAAAAAGCAACCGAGAAATAGTTGATTTACCTGCACCAGATGGACCGACAATGGCGACTGTTTTTCCTCCAGGAACTTCAAAATCAATATCTCTGAGAATCTGACGTGTCGAATCATAGGAAAACTTTACCTGATGAAAACGAATGGTCCCATCGCTTATCTCTAACGGTTTAGCATCCGATTTATCAACGATCTCCTTCTGAACATCTAAAAGATCAAACATTGCTTCAATATCCGTTAAACCTTGTCGAATATCACGATAAATTGAACCAATAAAATTCAGTGGAATGGAAAGTTGCATTAAAAGTGCATTAATAAAAACAAAATCACCCAAAGTTTGTGTTTTATAAAAAACTTCATAAGCTGACATCAGCATCATGATCGTCATTCCAATACCAAAGATAAGAGCCTGACCAAAATTAAGCCAGCTTAACGATGTCCAAATCTTTGTTGCGGCTTTTTCATAACCTACCATAGAAGCATCAAATCGATCGGCTTCTAGAGTTTCATTGCCAAAATATTTCACCGTTTCAAAATTCAAAAGAGAATCAACAGCACGCGTATTGGCCTCAGTATCTGCTGTATTCATTTGTTGCCGAATACGAATGCGCCAATCACTCGCCTTAATGGTAAAAAAGATATATAATCCAACCGTTGCAACAACGATGAGAAGATAATGCCACCCATAACTTATGTAAAATACAAGTGCCGTTAATATAAACTCTAGAACTGTCGGTACTGTGTTCAGAATTGAAAATCTTACGATCGCTTCAATTCCTTTTGTACCACGCTCAATCACACGAGAAAGCCCACCAGTTCGGCGTTCCAAATGAAATCGCAAGGATAACTCATGCATATGTACAAAGGTTTTATAAGCCAATTGACGAACAGCATATTGACCAACAGTGGCAAAAAGAGAATCGCGTAATTGATTTAATCCAGCCTGCATAATACGTGCGACATTATATGCCAAAACGAGCATGATGGGAATAATCAAACTGGATGGGAACCATTCAGGTAGCTGAAAGCTTGAATCAAGCACATTCGTAGAATATTTAAAGAAATACGGTACAGATATGAGAACGAGCTTAGCCAAAACAAGATAAAATATTGCCCATAGCACACGTATTTTTAGATCACGCCGACCTACTGGCCACATATAGGGCCATAAATTGTAAAGTGTGTGCAGAGTTCTCCCTGTATCTGATGATACAGTTTTTGTCATTTCATTGCGTTTCATAAAGTCCTTACTTCTCTATCATCCACACGAAAAAGGCAAAATACCCCCCGTGGTTGTTTATAGATTTATCTCTTCATTACGCTTCCAATAAGCTATACCTACTCGTTGTTTGAAGTTAGACTGTTTTTGAAAAAGGAACAAGAAATAATCCACTATACAATTTATTATTTTGATCTGTATTTTCATACCACTCTGCTGCAAATAAATTTTCAACTTTTACATGTTTTTTTTTCAATTCTGCATGAAGCCACTTTTTTGTTTTACCAATCTCTTTAAGTCCATCATCAATAACTTCACCATTTTCTATTAAAATCGTCGATTTCTTCCCCTCTTCCTTTTTAATGACAGTGAAATCACCATTGGTTTCCAAACGAACAAAAGCGGCTTCATGTAAGTGACACCCTTTAAGACGTAACATCGTAATGAGATCATTAACATTGATCCCTAAGTTCTTAATCTTATCTATTTGGAAAACCCCATCTAAAACTAATGTAATATTCCGCCCCGCGATAAGACGACGAAAAAAAACTGAATAGCGTGCAAAAAAATTAAAAGATGTAATCAAGGTTTGCCAGATGAGTAAAACAAGCAATAATTGAATGCTACTAATATTCTGATTATAAATAACTCCGCCAATAATACCTCCCATAACAAAATTACTGACCAAATCAACTGGTGTCATCTGACTAAGACTCCCCCGTCCTGTTGTTCTTAAAATAAACAAGAAGGCAACAAGACCTACAGCCAGCTTAAGCGCGATATATCCATAATGATATAAAAATTCCATCAAACTTTCCTCCCTTTATTTATGTAAGCTGCTGGAATAGGAAAATTAAAATCGTTTTATTTCCCACACAGTTATGCGCTCACCACTCTGCGGATCCTTACTGTCTTTTAAAAGAATCCCCTCAGCTGCAAGCTCATCACGAATTGTATCCGCTGCTTCCCACTCTTTATTATGGATAAGTCGTAGTCTTTCAGCAATACGTTGATCAATAAATTTTGAATCAAGAAAAATTTTTTTTATAAATAATGGGCAGTCTATTTCTTTAATCCATTCTTGTCGTAACAGTCCTAATAAATTCATCCCATTAGCAAGAGCCAACGCATTCCCTTCTTTATAAAACTTTCGCAAAAGAGTCAGTGCTTTTGGAGTATTAAGATCATCACTGAGTGCATCTATCAAAGTATCATTAATTGCTTCATTGTTTTCCATCTCACTTTTTTTGCTGCGAAGCAATTCATACCAACGATACAGTTCGCTGCTCGATTGTATTAAACGCTGTGCTGTCCAATTTAATGGTTCACGATAATGCGTTTGCAACATCGAAAAACGCGCAGACAAACCAGCCCAATTTTTCTTCATTTCATCGGTTAAAATACCATTAAACTCCCAAAAGTTATTCTCTAAAACAGAACGAATAGTTATGAAATTGCCAAAGCTTTTCGACATCTTTTTGCCTTCAACTTGTAAAAAACCATTATGCATCCAAAAATTTGCCATTCGCTCCGTCCCAAAAGCTGAACAACTTTGTGCAATCTCGTTTTCATGATGAGGAAAAATTAAATCAAGTCCACCACCATGGATATCAAAAACATTCGCGGTTGGATCATCACAAGTTAAACCACCGCCATAGGGCGCTAATAACTTTGCCATTGACATCGCAGAACATTCAATATGCCAACCTGGACGACCTAAAACAGGAATTCCGGCCGGTGATTCCCAACCTGGTTCTCCTTCCACAGAAGGCTTCCATAAAACAAAATCCATCTCTTCCCTTTTATAAGCAGCAACATCGATACGCGCCCCCGCCCTCATTTCATCTAAAGAACGATTTGCAAATGCCCCATAATGGGGAGGATTTTTTATGCTACTTACAGAAAATAATATATGATTTTCCGCTTTATAAGCGTGCCCCTTTTCAAGCAATCTTTCAATTAAAGAGCGCATTTCCTCTAAATGCTCGGTTGCGCGCGGCTGACTGGTTGGTAATAGACAACCAAGTGCTATTGTATCTTGTTGAAACTGGAAATATGTACGTTCTGTTAATTGACGAATGGCGTCATTCAATGACAAGTTTGGATATTCAAAAGCTGCTCGTGCATTAATTTTATCATCAACATCTGTAATATTACGCGCATATAGAACATGCTCATTGCCATAAACATGACGCAATAAACGAAATAAAATATCAAAAACAATGACAGGGCGTGCATTTCCTATATGCGCATAATCATAAACTGTCGGACCACAAACATAAAGACGTACTCTTGTCGGATCTATTGGTGTAAAATTTTCTTTTTTACGTGTCAGCGTATTATAAAATCGCAACTCTCTCATTATTGACTCCATGGACGATACTATGCACCGCTCCTTTTAGATGTATCTTATCTCAACTTATCGTATTACGCGGTTTAGGCTCAAAACTTTTATCTTATAGTAAATTCTTCTTACCATTTTCCCACTAGTATTCACGGCTGTATTCATCATTTATCATAAAAACAATCTATTTTATTTGATTGAACAAAAGCATTCTATCATTAGAGATGCTTTTCCTCCTTAAAGAAAACGAGCTTAGAAAAAGTTCTATAGGCAATACAATATAAATCTATGTGAAAAATAGATAGCTTTCAGGAAGCAAATCTTAAATTTTTAACCACACAAAGCTTCGTCAGTATTTTCAATATTCCACAATGGGTTCCTTACTGCCTCTTACGCCCTATATTTTATAATCAATAATTGAGAATAATGTAGCAATTAACTCTATTTTTTTACACAGTTCTCATGACAAAATTATTTCATCTGTACAGAGTTTTATTCAAAGAAAGCAATAAAAATAATGCGTAATAGATTGATGAACATCATTATTTTAATATTTCTTGTCATTTCAATGCCAACCTTTGCGCAACAATCTCCACCTTATGAAAGAAAATTACTCCGACTAGCAGAAATTTTAGGATCATTGCATTCTCTCCAAAATCTTTGCGATCCTTCAACAAACCAATGGTATGATTATATGAATGCACTGATTGAAGCAGAACACCCCATTCCACAAAGACGTGCTTATTTTTATGAAGCGTTTAATGAAGCGTATCGTGCTTTCTCAGAAAATTATCATCATTGTACACAAGCAGCCATTGAAGCCAATCAAAGATACATTGAGGAAGGAAGAATTTTATCTGAAAACCTCCTCATGCATTATAAATAATTAATCTATACAAAAAGTATCTCTCTCAATTTTAGCGATATCAATGATATTCCTCTCACAAATGCGGAGAGCAATAAACCAGCTCTGAAAATAGAGAGACTTTTAAAAAATAATGTCTCGATACGCTTTTATTCGTATGAGCGCCTTCTTCTCATACAAAATCGTTCTTTGGCTTCCTCCCCACACCTCAAAGGATGAAGATTGTTAACTAAATTTTTTCTGTAAATAATCTAGGTTCTTGTTGAACAAGATTCCTCTTGGCTTCCCACTCATGTAATTTGCTTCATAGTTTCTACAAATAAGCCTAAGAATATTCACCACGCATAAAAAAATACTTATGTGCCAAAGAGGCTGACATACCCTATATCATCACTCTAAAAGATGATATTTTACGACACACTTTTTAATCTGTTTACACCAAATTTTCCATAAATTTAACAGGCTCTCCTTGTGAAGGTGTGACAATTTCACCTTCCCACATAACGCGCATACCACGGATAATAGTCCCAACAGGCCAACCTTTAACTTTTTGACCATCATAAGGTGTCCAACCGGCACGCGAACCAATTAAGCCATTCGTAATAATTTCTTCTCTCTTAAGATCAACAATGGTTAAATCAGCATCATACCCAACAGCAATGCGCCCTTTACAGCTTATACCAAAAATACGACTAGGGCCATGTGAAGTGAGATCAACAAAACGTTCAAGAGATATTTTTCCTTCATTCACATGTGTCAACATAATTGCTGCTGTTGTTTGCACCCCTGTCATTCCTGAAGGTGAAGAGGGATAAGGTTGAAGTTTTTCTTCAAGGGTATGAGGCGCATGATCTGAGCCTAAAACATCAATAATTCCTTGTTGAACACCATACCAAAGAGCTTCACGGTGGCGCAATTCACGAATAGGCGGATTCATCTGAATTAATGTACCAAACTTCTTATAATCATCAGCCGTGAGAGTCAAATGATGTTGTGTCACTTCAATTGTTGCAACATCCTTATGTTTTTTTAGAAAATCAATTTCTTCTTCTGTCGAAAGATGTAACACATGAATCCGTGCTTTCGTCTCATGGGCAATTTTTACCAAACGCTGCGTACATTTTAATGCCGCAATTTCATCACGCCAAATCGGATGTGACGATGCATCCCCTTCAATACGCAATATTTTACGCTCTTTGAGCCTCGCCTCATCTTCAGAATGAAAAGCTGCACGACGGCGTGTATTCTTCAAAATAAGGCGTACACTTTCATCATCATCAACCAAAAGATCACCTGTAGAGGACCCCATAAAGACTTTAATTCCAGCCGCACCAGGAAGTCTTTCTAATTCAGATAGTTCATGAGCATTTTCACGCGTTCCTCCAACCCAAAATGCAAAATCACAATGCATTCGATGAAATCCGCGTTGAACCTTATCGCTTAATGTTTCTTCTGATGTTGTTAATGGATTGGTATTAGGCATTTCAAAAACTGCCGTAACACCCCCTAACACAGCAGAATACGAGCCACTTTCCAAATCCTCCTTATATTCATTTCCTGGCTCCCGAAAATGCACTTGGCTATCAATAATTCCTGGTAAAATATGAAGCCCCGTACAATCAATGACCTCACTAGCCGATGCACATGTAAGGTTGCCTATTTCAGCAATACGACCATTTGTAATACCAATATCACGCTTGCTTCTTCCATCATGATTCACAAGTGTTGCACCTTTAAAAATTGTATCAAATGTTTTAAACATAGCCACGCTCCTTACATATTGCTCACTTATCGATTATGTAACTTTGAGCAGAAAGGCAAGAACCATGATTGAAAAACAAAATGCCATTTGCTTAAAAAACCGCGGGCTTATTCAAATTACAGGCGAAGAAGCAACAGATTTTCTACAATCCCTGATCACGACAGATGTAAAAAAAATCAGCCCACAGGAACTTTTCCCTGGAGCCCTTTTATCCCCACAAGGAAAGGTTCTTGCTGATTTTCTTATCGGAAAAAAAGAAAATGGTTACCTGATTGATATCAGAATGCCTTTAGCTGATACGCTTCACCAACGTCTGTTGCTCTATAAGCTGCGTAAAAAAGTAGAAATTACACAACCATTACAAAAGCTTGTTACGGTTTCTTTGAATAATGAATCAGATTCTTTAAATTTTGATTCAAGTTTTGTTGATAAACGCTTCCCACAACAAGAAAAAATAATACGAATCTATGGCAAAAAACCTTTTTTGACTTCAGAATATCATGACACATGGAATCAATTGCGTATCCGTTATGCAATTGCGGAAAGTGATCAAGACTATGAAATTGGTAAAGTCTTTCCTCATGATATTAATTACGATCAAATCAATGGACTCTCATTCAATAAAGGATGTTATATTGGACAAGAAATTGTTTCACGAATGCACCATCGCCGTGCAGCACGTCGCCGTATTTTTATTGTAAAAGGCCAGTGTGAATTAACCCCTCAATCTAGCATTGAAGCAGGAACAAAAGTGCTTGGCTACTTGGGAACGTGTGTAGAAAATGAGGCTCTCGCTTTAATGCGTATTGACCACGTCAAAGATGCTATGGATCATAACATCCCCTTTACTGTAAAAAACATTCCTGTCACTATAAGCATTGCTGAAAATATGAATTTTACCTTTCCTGAAAATACTATAGAAAATACGCATGGCTAAAGCTGAATTATTAAAAAATGGAGAAGCACGCGCTTGGCAAAGAATGCTCTCTGGACGCAGACTTGATCTTCTCAACCCTTCTCCTTTTGATGTTGAAATTGAAGATATTGCCCATGGACTTTCTCGCGTGGCACGTTGGAACGGTCAAACACGAGGGGAGCATGCCTATTCTGTTGCACAACATTCACTTTTGGTTGAACAAATATTTCAAAAACTTTTTCCACAATCGGGAAGCAACGAATGTCTTTATGCTCTTCTTCATGATGCTCCAGAATATGTCATCGGCGATATGATTTCCCCCTTTAAAGCTGTCATAGGAAAACAATATGAACGCATTGAAAAGGGCATCCAAGATGCTATCCACATGCGCTTTTCTCTTCCCGTTGATCTTTCTCAAAAACTTTTAAAAAAAATCAAACAAGCCGACCGTATCGCTGCATATTATGAAGCGATTACGCTTGCTGGATTTAGTAGAGAAGAAGCCCTTCGCTATTTTGGCTCTCCCAATAATATTTTACCCGATGATCTTAATTTATACCCCTACTCTACCCAACAAATTGAAAACGCATTTTTAACTCGCTTCAATGCCTTGGATGCCCAAAGATTATAGACTCTTCGCATTGTTCCTTCCCTATCATTAAAGACTCATCACACTGATTTATAATAATAATTCATTGTTTTTTCATGTTGAATGAGAGCCACTAATATCGTAAGATTCACTCATTTCAAATCTGTTTATATTGAATCAATCAAAACCATTCTCTTGTACGTCATAAGTGGGACCGGCATATGGGTAAAAACTTTTAAAGAAAGAATTTGAAATGTCTCTTATGAAGCGTAAAGATGGGGGCGCTCTATAAATTGTACACTTCACAGGGGCTTTACCGCTATACCATTCACAAGCGCCGTCGCGAAATAGGATTGAGTCCCCAAGAAAGCTTTCTTAAAAAAAGCACATGACTTAGCAACCCAATGGCGTTCTGTTTTGCATGAGAGGAGTGACTCCATTAAAGAAATGGAAAAAATCACAGCTCAAATTGCATACAAAATATATGAAATAATACACTTTCATTATCAAAATAACAAATGTTCCCTTGTTAAACTTTTCATCTTAAACTGAAGTTTATTTTAATTTATAAACTTCATTATCCGCTGGGAAAGCACGAGATGTGACATCCTCTGCATAATTCTTTATTGCAGTTTCCATGGCTTGTTCAAGGTCTCCATAACGGCGTACAAATTTTGGCACATGAACACCATAGCCCAACATATCTTCCATAACCAATACTTGTCCATCGCATTGATTGGATGCACCAATACCGATCGTAGGGATAGAAAGCTTTTCTGTCAGTTTTACTGCTAAAGGTTCGACAATCCCTTCTAAAACAATAGCAAAAGCACCGGCCTCCTCAATTGCAGCCCCATCGGCTTCAATTCTTTGCCAATCACTCTGTTTTCGTCCTTGTGTTTTGAAACCACCAAAACGATTCACCGCCTGGGGTGTAAGACCGATGTGCCCCATCACTGGAATGCCACGTTTACACAAAAAATCAATTGTTTCCGCTATATAAACACCACCTTCAAGCTTAACTGCACCACACCCCGTTTGAGCAAGAATACGCGATGCATTAAAAAAAGCTTGCTCTGGACTTTCCTCATAAGAGCCAAAAGGCATATCAATAACCACAAGAGCTTTTTGAGATCCACGCACCACGGCTTGTCCGTGTAAAATCATCATATCTAAATTAACAGGAAGCGTTGTCTCAAACCCATACACAACCATACCAACGCTATCACCAACCAAAAGGATATCGCAATATGGATCAGCAATCCGCGCAGTATAAGCTTGATAAGCTGTTAAAGAAACAATTGGCTGTTGTCCCTTTCTTGTACGTATTTCGGAAGATGTTATACGCTTTACGGTTTTATGTACACTCATTTTCCGCCCTTCTCTTGCAATATATATTGATCAATCAGCCTTACCTCTCCAAAGCGAACAGTAAGAAGTAAAACTGCTGGTTTATTCAATGTTCCTTTAACCACGCATAAAGTTTCCATATCCCGCAAATCTATTGCTTCAATGATTGCACGCGTTTCTTGTTGTAAAATATCACGAACAGTTTTGCATAATTTATCAACCGACCGTTCACCTTCATGGTAAAGCTTTTTAGCAGCTTTCCCACTTTCAGGAATAATTTTGGCAGCTTTACGATCTTCTAATGTTAAAAACTGATTGCGTGAAGAACAAGCGACACCATCTGACTCCCGTAGAATAGGAACTCCAACAATTTCAATAGGAAAAGCCAAATCTTCAACCATACGCCGAATAATTAAAATTTGTTGAAAATCCTTTTCCCCAAAAAAAGCCTTATCTGGTTGAACAATGTTAAAAAATTTAGCAACAACGCTTGTTACACCACAAAAGTGCCCTGGACGTAATTTTCCCATCAAAATACGTGATAATTTTTTCACTTGCACAATTGTATCATTTCCCAGTGGCCACATTTCATCTACAGAAGGGGCAAAAACACATTCAACACCTGCTTCTTTTAACAAAGCACAATCGCCCTTCAAATCTCTTGGATATTGAGAAAAATCTTCATGAGGTCCAAATTGCTTTGGATTGACAAAAATAGAAACCAATACGCGATCACACATTGCTCTTGCATACTGTACTAATGCAAGATGACCATCATGCAATGCCCCCATTGTTGGAACAAAACCAATCGAAAAACCTAAACGTCGTTCCTCTGAAGTATATTGGCGGACTTCAGCAATTGTCTTTAAAACTTTCATTTTTCCATTCAATTATCATCAGATCAACAAATTAATGCTCGTATACCAAATTGGCGCTCAAACAATTGTATCAAATTCATGCGCACTGACGGCTGCTTTATATCTCGTGGCTCCCAGACATGACGCATAAGAAAAAAACCCGTCAGTATAAAACCATTTATTATGTCACTAGAATCAGTAGGACGAGTTGTTCTTTGCACAAGAAACTGTGGTAGAATGAGAAGCTTTTTTTTCCAAGGTTCCCCTGCTTCTTCACAGACAGCCCGTCCAGATTTTGGTGATACGTAATGCAGCCTTTCCTGACGACCTGTTGCAGCACAACAAGATAAATCAAGACCAAAACCAAGTTCTTCAAGAAGCCGCATTTCAAAACGTACAAGCAATTCTGCAGTTACAAATGGTTCATCAAAATTCTGCATAAAAAGGTGTAAAATATCATATAAAACGGGATGTGGATCACGTTCGGGAAGAAGCCGCAAATGAAAAGCTATCAATTGCAAAGCATAAAGTGCTTCTGGTAGACAGATTAATCGCGCCGCGTGTAAATCAAGAGCTTCAAGTCGAAAAAGTCCCAAATGCTCTTCTAAACGAGCCCACCATTCAGCTTCCACAAAATTTCCAGGTTGAAGAAGAGCTGCCATACGACGCGACCGCCCCCCTTTTACCACTCCCATATAACGACCATGTTCACGTGTCATAACCTCAAGAATAACACTTGTTTCACCATATTGGCGTGTACCAAGAATAACGGCTTGTTCTTTCCACTTCATTTTACTTTAATTATTTTTAAAAATCTTATTTTTAAAAATCCAATCCCATTTCGCGATAACGTTCTGGATCGGTATCCCAATTATCGCGCACTTTCACAAAGAGAAAAAGATGAACCTTTTGATCCATAATTTTCATTAGTTCTTTACGTGCTGCTTGACCAATCGCTTTTATTGTATCGCCTTTTGCTCCTAAGACAATTTTTTTCTGACTCTCACGCTCAACATAAATAACTTGATTAATTTTAACGGAACCATCTGAACGCTCTTCCCAGTTTTCTGTTTCAACCGTTGAGGAATAAGGAAGTTCATCATGAAGACGAAGAAAAAGTTTTTCACGCGTAATTTCAGCAGCAAGATGACGCATGGGCATATCGGAAATTTGATCTTCCGGATAATACCATGGTCCCTCCTGCATCATATTACTCAACGCATGAAGTAAATCCTTGCAACCAGAACCGTTTAGAGCAGAAATCATAAATGTTTGCGCAAACTTTACACGTTCATTTATTTTAGTGGTTAACGCTAGAAGAGATGATTTAACAACTGTATCAACCTTATTAAGAACAAGAACTTTTTCTTGTTTCATGTTGTTTACAATATCTAACATCATATCAACTTCATCCGAAAGACCACTTTGAGCATCAATTAAAACGAGCAGAACATCCGCGCTCTTAGCCCCTCCCCAAGCAGCAGAAACCATGGCACGTTCTAAGCGCTTATGGGGACGAAAAACACCCGGTGTATCGACCAACACAATTTGCACATCATCATGAATGACAATACCGCGGATTAAAGTTCGTGTTGTTTGTACCTTATGCGTTACAATTGAAACCTTTGTTCCAACCAATTGATTAACCAATGTCGATTTACCGGCATTAGGCATCCCAATAAGCACAACAAACCCAGAACGCGTTTTCATAACGTCACTCATGATCATTTTTTCCCACTGTTTTCCATACACCCTCTCGTCGCAAAATTTTTTCAGCTGCCATTCTTTCGGCATATCTTTTGGAGCTTCCCTGCCCAATCTCTGAAGCAAACCCAGAAATACTTACCTCTACCATAAAAACAGGATCGTGATCTGGACCTGAACGTTTTATAACCTGATAATGTGGTTGTGCATTGCCTTGGATATGCGCCCATTCCTGTAATTCGGTCTTGGCATCACGCCGACCAGCATTCATTTTCTTTGCCCGACTATGCCAATATTTTTGAATAAAAGGGCGAACGCTTTCCAAGCCTCCATCGAGATATATCACGGCAATCAAAGCTTCCACGACATCTGCATGCATATTGATGAGTCGACGCCCCTCGAAATTTTTCATCTCAAAACCAACACGGATCATATCAGGCAGCCTCATTTCACGCGCAATATCAGCACATGTCTGCGCGTTGACCAGATGATTCAAACGGACTGATAATTCACCTTCACTTGCCTGAGGAAAAAGTTGATACAGCATTTCTGCAATCAAAAGCCCTAAAACCCGATCCCCTAGAAACTCTAGTCGTTCATAATTCCCCTGTTCCGAATCTTGCACACTCGAGTGTGTTAATGCCTTCTTTAACCTCTCTTCATCTTTAAAACGATGCCCCGTCAGCTTGAAAAGCTGATCAATCATTAGACGTTTCATCGTTGTTTCCTTGATTGATAAGCGGCAAATCATGAACCGTATTTATGAAAGAAAACAAACGCTTCCAACGCACATCAAATGGCCAGCGCCAAACCTGCCAAGCACTTGAACCGTTACTGATGGAAAAGAAAATCACGCTCGCGCGACCAATAAGATTTTCTTCTGGAACATAGCCTACATCTAAACGACTATCATCTGAATTGTCGCGGTTATCTCCCATCATAAAGTAATGTCCTTGAGGAACTTCAAAGACTTTTGTATCATCGACTTTCGGGATGAAAGCTAAATCAAGTGTATCATAACTGACACCGTTAGGCATTGTCTCGCGATAAACCTCAACAGGATAGTTAACCTCTGTTATATCAGAATTATCAATTTCCCCCATAAAGTGACGGGAAACAGCCTCATCATTAATATAAAGAACACTTTGACGGACTTGTATACGATCACCTGGTAGCCCAACAACGCGTTTTATATAATCAATCTTTGGATTACTTGGTAAGCGAAAAACGACCACATCTCCACGTTGAGGCTGAGATGCCCAAATCCGTCCAGAAAAAAGAGGAGGAGAAAATGGGATGGAAAAACGAGAATACCCATATGCATACTTAGAAACAAACAGATAATCTCCCACCAACAAAGTAGGACGCATTGAACCGGAAGGAATACTAAAAGGCTGGAAAAAAAGTGTCCGAATAACCGCTGCTAAAAGCAGAGCCTGTATTAAAACAGAAATAAATTCACGAACCCCACCTTTTTTTTCTTTTTTATGCACTTTATCTTTTTGGATCATCACCAACTGCCTTCTCATCACAGATATAATTTTTTTCATCATAATATTCAAATAACAAAAGCACAATCTCTCACACCATCTATCCACGTGGAAGTGCTTCGATAATAATAAATGCCTGTGCCCAAGGAAAATCATCTGTTATGCTAAGATGAATAACTGCATCATGATGAGGAGGTAATAACTTTTGAAGTTGTACTTGCGCACGATTTGTTAATTGCATTATTGGTTTACCAGATGGCAAATTAATAACCCCCATGTCTTTCCAATTAATCCCACAAGCGATTCCCGTTCCTAAGGCTTTAGCACATGCTTCTTTAGCAGCAAATCTTTTTGCATAGGAAGAAGAGCTTTTTTTGAGATTTTCCGATCTATTCCTTTCAATATCCGTAAAAATACGTTGGGTAAAACGCTCACCATAACGAACCAACATTTTCTCAATACGTCGTATATCAACCAGATCATTTCCAAGACCAACAATCATACGATATTACCCCATCTTTCTTACGATGAACGCTTCTTTAAACGCCTTTTTTTATAATCTTTTGATATCGCTTTTGTTTAAAACGAACCGTTGCTCTGTAAACACCTATATAAGATAAACCACCAAAAACAATACCTAAAAGAGTTCCACCTAAAATCATAGGACTCATAATTGTGTCCCATGCGCCTTTAAAGAGGAGAGAGAGATTTGACAATGTCAAACCATTAAATAGAGCACGAATTTGCGAAAGAGAAATCTCTTTGACATCGCTAAAAAGTGATAAACAAAAATACCCTACTTTATAATCAGCCATGACAATCAATAAAAATGTGAGTGGATTAGAAAAAATCGTCCCAATGATTGCGGCAGCAAAGTTTGCACGCAAAAGCCAAGATAAAAATATTGCCAAAATAATATGCAACCCAAAGAAAGGGGAACAAGCTAAAAAAATGCCAACAGCAACCCCTAATGCTACTTCATGCGGTGTTGCTGATATACGCAAAATACGTTTATGTATGTAGCAAAATGAGCGAGAAAATGAACGACGTGGCCATAACCAAAGTCGAATACGCGTTACAAAATCTATTGGTTCTCGACTACGAAAAAGCATATGACTCTCAATATACATCTTTTGATGATGAAATAATCTATATCATCCAAATTAATCTTTTTAAGCTTTTGCACAAAAAAAAATAGAAAGACAATTAAATATTTCGACTACCTGGTTTAATCGCTGGAAGAACAGAAAGCTCTGCAGGAAGTGCATCACTAGCATAAGAGGTTATCTCGTATTCAGCAAGTGCAATCAATGGAACTCCAACATTGACTTTACCACCAGAACGATCAAGGATACATGCACTGGCTAATACCTCTGCTCCTGCTGCAACGAGCGCCTCAATAGTCTCACGAATGGAAAGACCCGTTGTCACAATATCTTCAACGATAACAACCCGTGCCCCCTTCTTGATTTCAAAACGACGCAATTCAAAGATGCCATTTACACGCTCTACCCAAAGAGAAGGAACACCAAGGTGCCGTGAAGTTTCATAGGAAGGAATAAGGCCGCCAATTGCGGGACCAACAACATAATCAATTTTTCCCTCGATAGATTTTTTGATTTTTTCAGCTAATCCACGACACAACTTTTCCGTCAAGTCAGCATGCATGAATACTTTCGCTTTTTGCATATAAGTCGCACTATGGCGTCCCGATGTTAAAATAAAATGCCCTTCTAGAATAGCATCTGCTTGTTTAAAAATATCAATGACATCTTGTGTATTCATTGCAAAATCTTTCTTTTTATCCATGAACCCGCCGTACTGTACTTACTGAACCCGCCTCTTTTAACTGAGAAAAAATACGATTCAAATGTTTTAAATCCCACACTTCCAAATCAATCATAATTTCTGTAAAATCTGGTGCTGTACGGATAAAAGATAAATTTTGGATATTGGCATCGTTAGCAGAAATTATTTGTGTAATTTCAGCCAAAGAACCAGGACTATTTACAACCAAAATGTTTATCCGTGCAGGAAAACGTTCATTCATTTGGGCATCAATATCCCAGCGGACATCAATCCATCGTTCTGGCTGATCATCATATGCCATCAAAGCTGAAGACTGTATTGGATAAATAATGATCCCAGCCCCAGGCTGCATAATACCAACAATCCGATCTCCAGGCACTGCTCCTTCCGGTGAAAAACGTACGGGTATATCTCCACGGGTTCCTCTAATAGGCAATGCTTTAGATTGATGATTCTCGAACATTTCATTCTTTTCATTTTCTGGAACTTTAAAAATCATACCTTGAGCATTCTCAATATTAAACCAACCTTCTTCCCCAGGCTTAAAAGATGACTTTTGTACTACACGGTGATCTTGATAATCAGGATAAACCGCTTTAATCACATCAGCGGAAAACAGCTCCCCACGCCCAACAGCAGCCAATACATCCTCTACATCTTTACGTGCTAAACGTGGCAAAACTTTCTTCAAAACGTCTTTTGAAAATTGTTTTCCCATATATTCAAATGAACGCTCGAGAATACGATATCCTAAACCCGAATATTGTTTACGTACCGCAGCACGACTTGCTCGTCGAATAGCTGAACGTGCTTTACCTGTGACAACAAGAAATTCCCATGCAGCCGGCGGAATTTGAGCATGTGAACGAATAATATCAACCTCATCACCATTTTTTAATTTGGTCATTAAAGGCATAATACGACCATTGATTTTCACACCCACACAAGAATCACCAATATCGGTATGGACGGCATAAGCAAAATCAATAGGAGTAGCTCCTTTAGGAAAAGCAATTAATCGACCTTTCGGCGTAAAACAAAAAACTTGATCTTGAAAAAGCTCAAGCTTTGTGTGTTCTAAAAATTCTTCCGGATTATCTCCATCTGACAAAGATTGAATCGTTTGACGCAACCATGCATACGCATTTGTTTCATTTGATAACCTCGAAGCCGAATAATTAGAACCCTGCTCTTTATAAATGGAATGTGCCGCAACGCCATATTCAGCAATTTCATCCATAGCAGCAGTTCTAATTTGCAACTCAACACGTTGTCGCGATGGTCCCACAATCGTTGTATGAATGGAACGATAATCATTTTGCTTTGGTATAGAGATATAATCTTTAAAACGACCAGGAACCATTGGCCATGTCGTATGAATGACACCAAGAGCACGATAACAATCATTCACGGACTCAACAATCACACGAAAACCAAAAATATCCGATAACTGTTCAAAAGATAATGCTTTACTTTCCATTTTGCGAAAGACTGAATAAGATTTTTTCTGACGGCTTTTAACATCTGCTTTAATGCCGTGCTCGAAAAAAAGCTTTGTCAATTCATTTTCAATTGTGGAAAGCAAATCACGGTTGTGTTTCAATAATTCAGAAAGTCGATTAGTAATCGTACGATAACCTTCTGGATTTAAATAAAAGAAAGAGAGATCCTCTAATTCCTCGCGCATATCCTGCATACCCATACGACCTGCAAGTGGCGCATAAATATCCATCGTCTCCTCAGCAATTCGCCGACGTTTATCATCACGCATAACACCAAGGGTACGCATATTATGAAGGCGGTCAGCGAGTTTGACTAAAAGAACGCGAACATCATCAGAAATAGCAATAAGAAGTTTACGAAGATTTTCTGCCTGTACAGCTTTCTTTGATACAAGATCAAGCTTATTAAGCTTTGTAAGTCCTTCAACCAACTTCCCAATTTCAGAACCAAAAAGCTGATCAATTTCTGCTCGTGTAGCGCTTGTATCTTCAATTGTATCATGCAAAAGAGCAACAGCAATCGTTGCCTCGTCCAACCGCATATCCGTCAAAATAGCAGCAACTTCTAAAGGATGAGAAAAATAAAGATCACCTGACGCACGCTTTTGATGTGCATGCTTTCTCATTGCATAATCATAGGCCCTGTTTAAAAGAGCCTCATCTACGTCAGACTTGTAACGTTGAACACGTCCAACAAGCTCACACTGACGCATCATACGAGCATATCCTTTATCTTTTCACACCCCTAATCTTTATTGAACACGTCCTATCAATAAAAGACAAGAAAAATAATTGCTCCTCACATGACAAGGTATCTTTACTCCTGTAACATAAATTGCTGCAATTAATAATCGTCACTTTTTTCTGGAACAACCAAACCTTCAATACCCGCTAAAAGCTCTTCTTCTGACATATGATCAAATGAAGTACCTTCTTCTTGCGACGACGTATTAAAAGCACTTTCAGCTTCACCTGAATGGGTAATAAATTCACTTGCCATTTCTGGCTCATCTACTTCCACATGCTTTTGCAGCGAATGAATAAGGTCTTCCTTTAAATCAGCAGGCGACAATGTTTCTTCTGCTATTTCACGCAAAGCAACAACTGGATTTTTATCATTATCACGATCAACCGTAATCTGCGCTCCTTGTGAAATCTGACGCGCCCGATGACCTGCTAAAAGTACCAATTCAAAGCGGTTGTCAACTTTATCAATACAATCTTCTACCGTTACGCGGGCCATTTATGCCTCTTTCTCAAATAAAAAAATTTAATAGCGGATAGGGAAGTATATACAATAATCAAAACAAAACACAAGAAAAACAACACAAACTTTTATATTTTTTGATTAAAGAAATTATTTAAGAAAATTTATAAAAATGTATAACCTATTCATGCCCGTTATCAAAGCTGCTCTTAAAAGCATTCCAATAGATTGGCTTCAAACAGAGGGAGCTCTTTCTTGACAAAATACTTGTCTGGAGTCTTTATCCTTTTAAAAAGAATACCAGCTGTTGAAAATCCTTTGCAATAAAGGCAGCCTTATGCATAATTTTTATGATAATATTTTATCTTAAAGAGAGAGATTTTTTCTTTGAACATCATGTGTATTACGCTCTTATTCATCGAATAAATTACTGAAAGATTACCTCTCTTTACACAATAATTAGTAATAAGTTTATATTAAATTTTATTTATATTCATTATAGATTGTTTCTCAAAACATAACCCGTCATATACGCTATAAAAGACTCAAAAAAATAGAAAAAACGATTGATGCCTAACACCATGAATAACCAATTAACATCACTTTTCCCAGAACCACCCAAAAATTGCAATTTATGTCCTAGGCTCCATCAGTTTATCGCTGACTGGCGTGTAAAAGAACCAAGTTGGTATAACGCACCGGTGCGCCCCTTCTTTCCTTATAAAGGAGCAGACACAACGCGCCTTCTTATTGTTGGACTTGCTCCTGGATTACGTGGAGCAAATCGAACTGGACGTCCGTTCACTGGTGATTATGCTGGGCACTTACTTTATTCAACTTTAAAAAAATTTGGTTTTGCCCAAGGAACCTTCGAAGAAAGAGCAGATGATACTCTTGAACTGATTGATGCAGCAATCGTTAACTCTGTTCGTTGTGTTCCACCAGAAAATAAACCCACCGGTGCAGAAATTAACACGTGCCGCTATTTCTTCTCACCTCTTTTAACAAATCTTCCCAAACTTAAAGCCGTTATTACCTTAGGAACCATTGCACACCATTCAACGATACGTGCCCTTAATGCAAAAGTTTTAGCTCACCCTTTTGGACACGGCGAAATCAATAACATCGGCAGATTACGCATCTTTTCAAGCTATCACTGTTCTCGTTATAATACAAATACTGGACGCTTGACAGACGCCATGTTTCACCAAATTTTTCAAGCAGCAAAAACATACTTAGATCAATGCTAAAACTGTTTTAAACCAGCGCTATAAATAAAGGATACCTAGATCGCATTCGTCATCCATATCTTTTTAAAAGTCTTGCTTTTTCACGTCCCCAATCGCGTTTTTTTTCTGTTTCTCGCTTATCATGAAGTTTTTTCCCCCGCGCTAGAGCAATCTCCAACTTAACGCGCCCACGTTCATTAAAATAAAGTTTAAGAGGAACAAGCGTCATTCCTTCACGAGACGTTGCATTAAAAAAACGTGCCATCTCACGTTTTGAAAGCAATAACTTGCGCAAACGTCGCGGTTCATGATTAAAACGATTAGCCTGCGTATATTCAGGAATATAGCTGTTTACTAACCATAATTCCCCATTCTCAAAACTCGCATAGCTTTCAGCAATATTGGCATGATTAGAACGTAAGGACTTTACTTCCGCTCCCTGAAGGACAAGACCGGCCTCGAGATTATTAAGGATTTCAAAATTAAAACGTGCTTTACGATTGTCAGCAATTATTTTCCGTACGGGCGCGTTCTTTTTTTTATTCATGGCTTTGTCAATATCATTTTATGCTTTTAAAATACCAGCATGACTGAGGGCTGCATCAATAATCTTCTTTGTTCTTTCTGTTAACGGAACAATCGGAGAACGCACAGTATCACCACAAAATCCTAATTTTGCAGCAGCATATTTAATACCCGCTGGACTAGGCTCAATAAACACAGCACGATTAAGAGGCATCAAGCGATCATTTAATTCTCGTGCTGTTTTATAATCACCACGAAAACAAGCATCTTGAAGCTCTGCACACAGCTTTGGAGCAACATTGGAGGAAACTGAAATACACCCCATACCTCCATGTGCATTAAAACCTAACGCTGTACAATCATCACCGGAAAGCTGTACAAAATCCTTCCCACACTTTTCACGTTGTTCACTAACGCGTTCAATTCTGCTCGTTGCATCTTTTACACCAATGATATTTTTAAAATCTTGATAAAGGTCTTTCATCGTTTCCACAGCCATATCGATAACAGAACGACCAGGAATATTATAAATTATAATCGGAATAGAAACAGCTTTGGCAATGGAAGAAAAATGTTTGTATAAACCAGATTGATTTGGTCTATTATAATAGGGAGTGACAACCAAAACTGCATCTGCACCAGCTTTTTGCGCGTATTGTGCAAGCTCTACAGCCTCACTTGTGCTATTTGATCCCGCTCCAGCAACAACAGGAACACGCTTTGCGACCTGCTCAACACACAATTCTATAATCCGCTTATGTTCTTCATGACTTAACGTTGCTGATTCACCGGTTGTCCCAACTGGGCTTACACCGTTAATCCCTTGTGTGATCTGCCATTCAATAAAATCACAAAACGCCTTCTCATCAATTGCGCCCTTATTATCAAACGGTGTAATAAGCGCAGTTATAGCTCCCTTGAGCATGATAAACTCCCTATAATGTTCGCTTTTATTTTTTTTAATAATCGCCTTTTATAAATTTTAAATAGAGCATAATCTTGCTCTATCATTGAAGCAAGATGAATTTCAAAAAAAGCCCTCTTAAGATAAAAATATTCCTCCTTAAATGTTGCACATTTTTTTAAAATAAGCCGTCTATATTAACGCGTTTTTCATGCTTGTGTTCTATAAATCCTTAAGTTTTTACAAAAAGCAAGGTCTCAAGGTCTTTTTTCTATGCGTGTATTTTCCACCTCTCTTTTCGTATCAACCTTTACTGCACTTATACTGGCAATAAGAATTTTATTTTCAAGTGCATCCGCGCAAACACCCCTTTTGCACGGGAAAGCGCCAATCCCTTTGGTGCGCCCTACTCCCTTTACCGAAAAAGAAGCTCTAGAGCCTCTTCAACAGATACACACGACATTACACAATACTGCTACACTTCAGAAACTGAAAGCTGGGCTAGATGCACTAGCAAACAACAATATTGCAAAAACAATAAATCTTCGTAATTCAATGGAAAAACATAGCCTTGATCGTCATATTTTGACATGGGCGCTGGGGATATCAAACCAAGCTGATATACCAAGTTCTGAAATATTTAATGCAATCAACATGCTAAAAGGATGGCCCGGTATAGAAACGATGCAACGCAATGCTGAACGTGCTTTTCTTAACGAAACCAACCTCACACGCGCAATCATCCAAAAATTTTCTCATCACCCGCCCCAAACAGCGCAAGGAATGGCTCTCTTCGCTAAAGCACTTATTGCAACGGGACAAACCACTCGTGCTCGACACGTTATTGCGCCATGGTGGCATAAAACACAGCTTAATGCAAAAGAAGAAATATTTGTTCTTAAAAATGCAAGCGCTGCATTAAAACCTATTGATCATCTGAAACGCATGCAGTTTATGCTGTATGCATATCGTTTTGATTCAGCAGCACGCGTTGCAAAATTAGCCCATGCTCAATCTCTTTTTGATGCTTTTGTGGCCGTTGAAAAAAATGATCCTAGAGCTACACAAAAATTAAAAGCTGTAGAAAGATCATGGCAAAAAGATCCTCTTTTTCAGTTTGCTCGAATACGCCATCTTCGACGAACAGAGCAATATAATGCAGCTGCAGCACTCATGATGAAAACATCAAAAGATGCATTCCACCTTATGAACCCTCATTCATTATGGAAAGAACAACGCGCCCTTTCTCGTGAAATGCTCGATTTAAACAAACCAAAAATTGCTTATCAACTCGTTGCAATGCACACTGGTATAACATCTGCATTAGCTATCGATGCTGAGTTTCATGCAGGATGGTACGCACTACGGTTTCTTCATAACCCTAAATTGGCAATGCAGCATTTTTCACGTATTCCTCAACTCTCTTCTTTACCTTTTTCTGCATCACGTGGATATTACTGGATGGGACGAACAGCAGAAACGCTAGAAGAACATAAAAATGCCCAGCAATACTTTCATCGCGCAGCTCATTTTGGTGCAACTTACTATGGTCAATTAGCCGCTGCACGACTCAACCAAAAAAAGCTTAAAGTTTCCTTTCCCAAACCAACAACCGCTGAGCGACAACATTTTAGTGCACGAAAAGCGATCAAAGCAATTCAACGTCTTGAAGCAGCCGGCTATGCTGATTTTGCTAAAATTTTTTATAGAGAGCTCGGAAAAAAAATAGAAAGTCCCGGCGAATTAGCCCTTCTGGCTGTTATGGCAGAAAAAAACGGAGACTATTATACCAGTCTCAAAATTGGAAAAATGGCTGTTTTTCAGGGAAAAAATGTCGGTGCACTCTCTCATCCTCTGGGAGCTATACCAGCTTCTACTAATATTTCTGTAGAAGAAAAATCGCTTATCTATGCCATTGCACGCCAAGAAAGCGAATTTAATCCAACAGCCATATCAAAAGCAGGTGCACAAGGTATACTCCAATTGCTTCCTACAACAGCAAAAGCATTGGCAAAAAAACACTCAATTGCATGGTCTCCTAAAAAATTTAGCAGTGATGCTCATTATAATGCAACATTAGGTGCCCATTTTCTTAATGAACAATTGGAACGTTTTAATGGATCCTATATACTAACTCTTATTGGCTATAATGCGGGTCCCCGTCGTGTCAATGAATGGATAAAACGTTATGGCGATCCTCGAGGACAATCTCTCGATAACGTCATTGATTGGATTGAGCGTATTCCTTATACAGAAACACGTAATTACGTGATGCGTGTCATGGAAAATTATGGTGTCTACAAAGCAAGACTCACTGGGAAAATAGATATAAAAACCGACCTGCTTTCTGGTCGACGGAAATAATATGCCTTAACTTCCCAAATAGTACTTTGAAAGCGTTCATAAGACGTGTTTTTATTCCTTTTTAAATAGCACCCACATACCAACCTGCTTATGATGTATACGCAAGTAATTTTAATTGATTCAGTATCAATAAATTCAAAATGAGAAAACCCTATGCTATTAGGATCTTTTATTTCAAATACAAAATGATGAATTATCATTCTAAATCAATATATTATAAGAAAAGCGCCCCATATAAAAAATCAGCTAAATATCAAGGATACTCTGATTATTTTATTCACTTTTGATGGGGGGGGGGGTGGAAAAGAACCAACGCGTTGAAGTGCCGCCATCGCTAATCGATCAAGTTCCGGATTACCAGCAGAGACTGCTACACGACTAGAAAAAATACTCCCCTGCTTATGCACCATAAATTCTAACTTCACCGTTCCTTTTGCACGACTGGTACGCTGTCCCACAATATAATTTTTTTGCCTTTCTAATTGTGACTGTACCTTTGCTAACCACTCCATTAACAACATATCTTCAAGCCCTGCTGTACTGACGCCCTTGTTGGTGGAAGAAGAACGTACCGCCTTTGCATTGGAGCGCTTTACTACAGCTTTTGGCATCGGTATTGTTTTTTTGATAAACGCTTTATGCTCCACTTTTTGAGGAAGGGGTTCTTCCAAAGACTTTAAGTCATCTTGTTCTACCATATGCTGAGGCTCTTCCGATTGAACTTCATCCACGGATTCTAATTCCTCTGACTCCTTCTCTAAAAGATCAGACTGTAATACTTTTGGCTCTGTATTAATATCCGAATTAATATCCGACTCTGTATGAATATCTGACAAATCTGTATCAACATCCGGATAGATAGTTTCTTGCACAAAAGTCAGCATAATCTCCGACGAGAGCAAGCTATTACTTACACCCGTACTTTGAAAATAAAACTGCGCTCCCAATAATACATGCAAAAATAAAGCTCCAACAAATGCACCAATCCAAAGAGTTAATAATTGCGTCGTATTTTCAAAATTCATCGTTTCTTCTGCCGCTATTTTAAGCTTAATATTGGTGTAAATCTCATTAAAACAGGCTATTTTGAAATTGCAACTTTTTTCTTGACTGATTTTATCATGTTTAATATGGTTTTCTAGTGGTTTTGTCTTGTTGGCAAAATCACTTCTGCTTGGCTGGCAAGTTTTAATCAGCGGGTCCAGCCTTTTTGTATGTAAATAAAATTTCAAAACAGAGAGGGGATGTTTAAAAAGGTTGTGATGTGTTATGCAAATAAGACGAAAAAATATCTATAAAAGCTGTGTGATTTTAAGTGCATTATCGGTCTGTATACCTTCATTTGTTTTTGCACGAAATAAAGATGGAGGAGCTGTCACTGAACTCAAACCAATTGTTATTGAAGAGAAAAAAATAGGGACGGCCTTGGATTCGGTCACTATTCTGACAGATCGGAAAACCGCGAAGGATATTCGTGAGAAACAAATAACTGATGCCTATGATATTAGTCGTCTTTATCCAACCGTGGGGTATAGCCCAAGTAATAACAGTTTTGTCATTCGTGGTTTAGAAGCAAACCGTGTTCTCACAACAGTGGATGGTATTGTTCTTCCGTGGTTCAATGATATATTGCGTAATAACAGTGGTAACACAATGTTTGACTTTAGTGCGCTTTCCACACTTGATGTTATTCAGGGACCGGATTCTAGTCTTTATGGATCTGGTGCACTGGGAGGAGTTGTTGCGTTGCGTACCCTTGATCCTGAAGATCTTATCACAGAAGGAAAAAATTGGGGTGGTCTTATAAGAAGTGGTTATCATTCTGTTGATAATAGTTGGCACGTAGATCAAGCTGTTGCAATGCGTGCTCAACAAACGTTTTTGCTTTTCCAAGGTTCTTATGCGGAAGGTCATGAGCGCAAAAATATGGGAACCCTAGAAGGTTATGGAGAGCGCACACGTAAAAACCCGGCTCATTTTGACCAAAATAATTTGCTCTTTAAAATTCACCAATACCTTGATGACAATCACCGACTTGGTTTTACAGCAGAACGTTTTGGTCACAATGTTGATACACATTCATTGAATGCTTCTGAAAGATATTATGCCCGTGGTTCCGTTTATGACAAGGACGACAAACTCCGTGAACGCCTTTCTCTTTCTTATGACTATAACGGCAATGAAGATGCACTTTTTGATGCGTTTCGTGGACAGATTTATTGGCAAAGACAGTCAAGTCATGATATTATGACTTCATTTCGTGTTCGGGCACCCAAAGGGGATTTTTTGAGAGATAATTTTTTGCGTAATACCAATTATGGTTTCAATGCTGATGCTCTCAAGAAGGTTCATATTGGCACTGTAGACCATACGTTAAAGCTTGCCGCTAATGTCTTGTCATCTAAGTTTCATCATTATTTGTTCGGGAAAGATAATTGTCACTTGCCGGAAAATGCACGGGGATGCCTCTTTGTGCCCGCTAATCGGTCAGATTCACCAGATACAAATGGCTATAATTTGGGTTTTGTTTTCGAAGATGAAATTGGCCTTGCCGATAACCATTTCCGTATCACACCTGGAATTCGTTATGATTGGTATAAGTATGTCCCTCAGAAAACGTCTTCTTATGAGAAAGCTCTACTTTCTGACAAATTTCCTCCAGAAAGAAATGGTTCACGTTTTTCTCCCAAATTACGTGTGGAGTGGGATGTTCGTGATCAAGTAACGCTTTATGCCCAATGGGCACAGGCTTTTCGTGCACCACGTATTGCAGAACTTTACGTCTCTTATATAAAACCCTCTGCTTATTACTCGAAGGGCAACCCTGATCTTAAAGCAGAAACGAGCAATGGGTATGATGTTGGTATAAGGTATGGAAATAGAAATTTGGGTGGTTCAGTCAGTGCCTTTTTCAATCAATACAAGGACTTCATAGACACTATGGATAAAGGTCCATCAGAGGAATTCCCATTAGCACGTCGCCATTATATAAATCGTGCAAATGTGCGTATTTATGGTGCTGAAGCAAAAATACATTTGGCTCTTAATGGTGGATTCCATAGCAATTTTGCTCTTGCCTATTCGCAAGGAAAAGATATTGATAAAGATGAATATCTTAACTCAATTCCAGCTTTAAAAGCGATTGTTGGGATCGGATATGCAAAAGAAATCTGGGGAGCAGACGTTGTTCTTACCTCATCTGCCAAACGTGATAAAGTTGCTAAGGAATCGGACTATCAAAAAATTCCAGGTTATAATATTATTGATGTGTCAGGTTGGTTGAAGCCATTTGGTGAAAAGGGTCCTGTTATAAGGGCTGGTGTTTATAATCTGTTCAATCAAAAATATTGGAATGTATCAGATCTTCCTTCCGATGACGGCTCAACACCGAAGGATTATTATAGTCAGCCTGGTCGCAACTTTAAAGTTTCGTTCGTGCAAAAATTTTAGTCACTTTTGTTAATCATTAGATCAATTAAAAAGGTTATATCGATAAAAAATAAATTATTGCGTTTCTGTTCTCATTGTTCTTTGAACAACGAATTTTGAGGTTTGCGCTTTAACTCTTTGTAATTTATTGGTTTTTATTGTTCTATTGTTGATAAAATAAGGGCTTTTTTGGTGGTGAGTTGAACCATTAGTTGATAGTGGTTCAACTCACTGTTTTTGAGTTTTAAAATTAAACAATTAACCTTTAAACAGGTAACATAAGGATAAGCCCATGTCATACACAGCCGAAATGATTATTCACTTGCGTGAAGAAAAAAAAGAAATGCGTAACCGCGATTTCGCGGACTCTATTGGTATATCCGAAGCAGAACTCATTGCGGCTTATTGTACAATTGGAAAAGCAAAAAAACTACGCGCTGATGTCGCTACTCTCTTGGAAAATGCTCCTAAACTTGGAATAGTCATGGCATTAACACGGAATGAAAATGCTGTCCATGAAATAACAGGATGTTTTGAGAAGATTGTTCAAAGTCAGCATATTCCGATAACACTCGGTGAAATTGACTTGCGTATTTTTTCAAAACAGTGGAAGTTTGGTTTCGAGCATGACGTGACTATTCTCGGAACACCTATGAAAAGTCTGCAATTTTTTGATCAATATGGCATTGCTATTTTCAAACTCTATTCTCAAGACGCAACAAATATGGAAGAATGGGCTGCACTTGTTGAAAAGTTGCTTCATGACGATCAATCATCCGCACTTGATATTTCTCCCGCTCCTACTCCAGTACAATGTGATACGGCAAAGCTAGATGTTGAAAAGTTCCGAGATCGTTGGCGACAGATGACTGATGTGCATCAACTTCATGGAATTATTTCTGAACTGAAAATTAATCGACATAATGCCGTAAAACATGCCGGAAATGAATTTGCCGATGAGTTAAAAATAGAAGCTGTTGAGATGATGCTCAAACAAGTTGCACAAGAAGAGTTACCAATTATGTGTTTTGTTGGAAATAAAGGATGTATCCAAATTTTCACTGGGCAAGTAAAGAATATTAAGCAAATGGGACCTTGGCTTAATGTTCTCGATCAGAAGTTTCACCTCCATTTACTCGTTTCTGGAATCAAGAAGGTATGGCGTGTTCGCAAACCTACAATTGATGGATATGTCAACTCACTTGAAGTTTTCGATAAAGATGATGAGATGATTATTCAATTCTTTGGCGTACGCAAGGAGGGCCAAAAAGAACGTGAAGATTGGCGCTCTTTATTGAATGGTTTACCATCGAGCCAAGAAAACAGCAGTAACTAAGATAAGGTAAGGTCAGACATGTTCATATCTCTTTTGCATAGGTTATCAAACCTTTTCCTTATATGTTTACTGCTCTCTCTTACCTGTTTTTCTAAACAAGTGATTGCTGAACCCACAACCCGTTTTCCTGAAAATGCTCGAATTGTTTCTATCGGCGGAGCACTTACAGAAATTGTCTATGCATTGGGTGCCCAAGATCAGCTTGTCGCCCGTGATAGTACAAGCGTCTACCCGCAAGAAGCGCTCAAGCTTCCTGTGCTTGGATATATGCGTGCTCTTTCACCGGAGGGTGTTTTATCACTTGCCCCAGAGGGCATATTGCTTGTTGAAGGAAGCGGTCCCGCTTCAACAATTGATATTCTCAAAAAAACATCAATCCCTCTGGTGATCATACCAGAAGACTACTCCCGTGAAAATGTGATAGAAAAGATTCGCCTCGTTGGTCAAGCCATTCATCGGGAAGTTCAAGCCGCTGCGTTAATTGAAAAATTGAAGCGTAATTTTTTAGAAAACGATACGCTTTTGGCGAAAGTAACAACACCAAAGCGTGTTCTTTTTGTTTTCTCTGTGCAAAATGGACGCGTCATGGCATCTGGAACAGGTACTGCAGCTGATAGTATGATAAAACTTTCAGGTGCTATCAATGCTATCACCGATTATAAAGGATATAAACTTCTCAACGGCGAAGCGTTATTGAAATCAGATCCTGATGTTATCTTACTTGTAAAACATGGTGCAAGATCAACTAGCATTGATAAGATTTTAGCCATACCGGCAGTTCAAGCAACAACAGCAGCAAAAAATCATGCCATAAAACAGATGGATGCTATGTATTTTTTAGGATTTGGTCCACGCACTGCAGACGCATCAAGAGAGCTTATTGAGATACTTTATGGTGCAAATCAAAACGGTAAGAGCTGATAAAAATGGTAGACGGTACATCCATGATGCATTTACCTGAAACAAAAGAAGGTAAAAAAATAAACCGTTCAAAGCAGGGGAAGGTTTTATTATTAAGCTTAATAATATTCCTTACCTTCAGTATTTTTGGTGGGCTCTTGAATGGTGCCGCAAAGGTTTCTTTCCTTGATCTCCTCCATGTGATGCTTACACAAGATTTTTCAGTAAGTAGTAAAACGCGTGATTACCTCGTGCTTATCGACATAAGGCTTCCCCGTGTTATCTTTGGATTGTTAATTGGAGCAGCTTTAGCTGTCTCCGGTGTTCTTATGCAAGGGCTTTTCCGTAATCCTCTTGCAGATCCTGGAATTATAGGTGTATCAGCAGGTGCTGGACTTGGAGCAGTCTTAGCAATTGTTGTCGGTATTGCTTTTCCTGTTTCATTTGCACCTTTTCTAGAGCCTTACAAAGTTATCATAGGTGCTTTTTTTGGTGGACTTTTATCAACGATTATTCTCTACATAATAGCAACGCATAATAGCTTTACCTCTATTGCAACCATGCTGCTTGCTGGTATTGCTCTTGGTGCATTAAGCAGTGCAGTTGTTGGAACATTGATTTTTATCGCAAATGACCAACAACTCCGTGATATCACTTTTTGGAGTCTTGGCTCTCTTGCAGGCGCTACATGGTTGAAAGTATGGCTCGTTCTCCCTTTCATCGTTATTGGTCTTCTTTTCTCTCCCTTTTTATCACGAGCACTTAATGCCCTTGCTCTTGGAGAAGCTGTTGCTGGCCATATTGGTTTCCATATTCAACGCGTTAAAAATATTGCTATTCCCCTTGTTGCCCTTATGTGTGGTAGTGCTGTTGCTGTCAGTGGTGGTATTGGTTTTATTGGTATTATTGTTCCTCATATTTTACGTCAACTCATTGGTCCTGATCATCGCTATCTCATTCCTTGCTCTGCTCTCTTGGGAGCAGCATTACTTATTTTTGCTGATACGTTTGCACGCTTAATTGTTGCCCCCGCAGAATTGCCGATTGGGATTGTAACAGCGCTTTTTGGTGCTCCTTTCTTTCTATGGATCCTTATATGCAAACGAGGAACAGACTTTTCATGATTAAAGCGACAAATATTTGTGTTCAGCGCGGAAAGAAGCAGATTCTTAAACACATTAATCTTCAAGCTAAAAGTGGTGCTTTTACCATTATTATTGGTCCTAATGGATCAGGGAAAAGTACTTTTATCAAAGCTCTGAGTGGTGAAATTCCTTACAGTGGAAAAATAACCTTAAATGGTTATAATGTATGCCAAACAAAAACTCATGAAATGGCAAAAATGCGCGCTGTGCTACCACAATCAACAACGCTCGTATTTCCATTCTTAGTCCATGAAGTTGTAGGGCTTGGCCTTTCTGTAAACCAATTTACCATTACCAAAGCCGAAATGCAAAATCTTATCCAAAAAGCTTTAGAGTGCGTTGACCTTTCTGATTATGGCAACCTGTATTATCACCAATTATCAGGTGGAGAACAAGCTAGAGTACAACTTGCCCGTGTCCTTTGCCAAATCTGGAAACCTGTTCATAATGGGATTCCTCGCTGGATGATATTAGATGAACCTATTGCTAGCCTCGATATTCAACATCAAATCATCGTTATGGATATTGCTAAACAATTTGCCCATTCTGGTGGCGGCGTTCTTGCTGTTCTTCATGACCTCAATCTCGCAGCACATTATGCAGATAACATGATCTTGCTCAAGGAAGGAGAGATTTATTGCAAAGGAAATGCAACTAACGTTTTGACAACACAAAATCTCCGCGATGTTTATCATTGTTCTTTAAACGTTTCTGAATTACCTAAAGAAGATATCCCATTTATACTCCCTCAAACGGCATCCTCCTATGAAATTAGATCTCTAAGCTATCGGTTTCAATCTAAAAACTAAAGTCCATAGAAAAATAAAACATGCAAATATTTAAGAATCTTTTTTATTTTTATATGAACTTCTTTTTGTCATCTGTCATTTTAAAAAAGAAAACCAAACACCCTAAAAATATTTTGAGAAAAAACCACTAGTTTAAAATCTTTCAAGATTTTACATAACTAAAAACATGCGAAATTTTGTTTTGCTATCAAGCTGTTAGATAATACGAATTTATACAACATAAATATGCGTTTTTCCACTCTTTCTATCACTTTTATCTTTATAAAAATGTTTCAAGAAATGCGTACAAATGCCTTTGTTATAATAATGGGGTGTATTATTTATATCTTCTAAGGACTATGTAGAAATCAAGTACCTTTCTCCCATCTATAAAAATTTATTTGTAGCTTTAATGGTAATATTTTCTTTATAACACATATACTTTAGCTTTTTGTATAAATAAATATTGATTTATAATGATATTTTTTACTTTTCTCTCTCTATTTAAAAAATCGTTTATTGGCATATCACAAAGAATTAAACTATTGAATAAAAACTTTAAAATAAAATCAATAACGCTTCTTGTAAGCCCCCTAATACAAAAACAATGCGGAATATAGGAATGAGGAGAGAGATAGCATTTGTCTGCTGCTTCACAAGCATAACGATGATTCCACTCAAGGAATACTATCATTTACAGATAAAGCCTACACCATAGCAATGCAAAGAAATGAAATGGACAACAAGATGAGAGATATCTTTATGAGATAAATTAACTCATACAGGGGTATGCTATTTTTACACAAAAAACGTTAAAAATATTGTACTTTTTATGCCTCAGGTTGAATAATTTTATCACCTTATCCCCTATCAAAACACCTTATGAACAAATATATCTCCAGATCTCTTCATGGCACAGTTTAAATGATTTAATACATTTTCTCTATGTTATCATACAATTATAAAAAAGTTATGATTTTCTTTTTCTGATAATAAATTATATCCTTAACTCTTTCTTTTAATCATTTTAAAATTGTTTTTTTGTCTCCCTCAAGTATCGTATTAACAATATAGATTTCCTCTTCATAGACGTAGAAAATAACGCGGAATTGCTCCGCGTTAATAAAATTATCAATGTCTATAGATTATTATTACTCAAACATACTCAGGATTTTATAGCATAGACAACGGTTGCATTAACAGGACGCGTTTCTGCCTCACCCGTATGGGAAAGAGTTACCTTGTGTGTATGTGCGCCAGCAGAACCTGTTCTCCCCTTCAGGGTCGCATTATAGGTATAATGGTTCGGTAGTCTCCCAATATCACCAACTGGCCATCCAACTCCTTTATACTCAAAATTATGCGCATGCTCGCCTGCATTTTCAATACTCCCAATATGCGTATGCGATTTTATGCTATCTTGTTGTTCATCTGCAAATTTTCTACCACCATCTAACCCCCGACCATTATCAAAGCCGCGTAAAAACATGCCTCTAAAATCAGGAACTTTAAAAGTTTTATTGCTGTCTTTTCCCCATTTATCACCTATTGCGTTGAATAACTGCGGATAATCTTCACGCTTATAGGCCTTACCATCACACAAAAGCCAACCATTTGGCACATTTTGCATAGCAAATGTTGCAATAAATCCAGAGGGAAAACTTTCTATCTTTGGTGGTGTAGGATTTAATAAATACCACCCCTCATGCTCTTTTATTAAAACACCATTATTGTACACCATTTCATAAATGCCATCTGTTTGAAATTCTCCACCTTCTAATGGTATAACCCCCGCATCAGTTGCTTTATAGATAAGCTTTTCTCCTATATTATTAACAGTTATTTTTGTCGAGCCAATATTTACACCACAAGCTTTAAAACGTATGATGATATCATTGTTGTATTTTTTTATAGGCGAAACTGTCTTTAAGGTAATTAATGTTGTTTTATCTTCCACATTTACTGTAAAGCTTGAATTAATAGATCCACCATTATCTGCAAGATATTCACGCACGCGCTGCATCATCGCCCGTGCACTATCATTAACAGAACTAGGCGGCTGACCTTCTGCCCAATTAATGATACTATCTGAATAAGCATTTTCATCAGCCTTTAGAGACCAATCGTAAATATTAGACATTATAAATCCCCCATTATTTTCATAGTTTTTCTAACAAATTCTCGTTCTGTGCACTAAAATGTGCTGCCACTGTTGATTGGTACATCATAATCACTGCACCATCCGTATTTACGCATTTTACCTCTCTTCACTCCTTACAATTTAATAACCTAAATTCACCAGATGCTTTTCATAACATTAGTATTAATGTTTTCTCTTCTAATGTGTGATGTAACCACCTCATCTGATGTTACTTAATATCTTGTTTTGTTGCTTTGCTGTTGTTATATAAATATTTCTCAAATCTTGCATCTTGTTGCAAAATTTATAAATACTGTTCAAAATTTTCCTTATTATGGATTTCATATAACCATTATCGAATGTAATAACTTATCATCCACATAGAAAGTTTCTGACTTAAGCATTATCTTTTTTATTTTTTTCAATAGTTTAAATCTATCTCGTTGATATTTTAAAACAAGGAAACTCTATCTTTTGGCTATCACTTGTATTAAAATTTTAAAGTTAGCTTTAAATTCTTTGCATGCTTCATTATGTTTTTATTCACATGCAAATGCTTTGTTCTATTTTATTCAATTTATTCCTGAAATTGTGTTACAAGGTCAGCACCAATGTTTTTTTGAACAGGCTTTTGTTCAATCTAAATGCACCATAGAGAATATACTCAATATGGCCATTTCCTCACACTTTCATTGAACTGGAAATGAAATACCACACACCTTCACCACATCTGAAGGTTGTATCCGATCCGGAAAACATTAAAAAACATAACCTAGCACCCTCCCCCAATTTTTATGAACAATACCCTTGTTTTTTTAATGCCCCGTAACCAAATTCTCCCCTCCCGCATTTAGCATATTTCTATATATATTATTATATGTATATTTTTTTTGCAAGAATAATAAATCATTCTCAACAACATCTTGCAATTATTGGTGCTCTTCTCTATTCTTTCCAGCGTTTACCTCATTATTTAGTATAATTGAACTACTTAAAAATGATTTTTTTAACAAGATCTAAAAGATAAGCTATTTTTTATATCTTTCATAGTGTTCATAACGAGTTTTATGATATTAGTGGAACAATGCAAAGCAATTATAGAATGCTATGATAGTTTAGATAAAGAATTCACTAACGAATTTATCTATGAGTCTCTTGTTAACACATTTGTCTATCTCTGGGGTATACCAATCATCTTTTCCTGTATAGCTGCAGATTTTATATGGCTACCAATTGTAACATTGCTAATAATAGCAATATTAGTGGGAATTTGGTTACTCTTCCTCATAATTCCTTACTTATTCCAAAATTGGTTTTTGGCTTTGATAATCATTATTATAATAATTCTTTGTTTGCGTTTGTTTTATTTATTCCCTATTTTAGTGTTTAAAAATTTTTTTGAGGCGAATTTACTCAATTTTTTTCTTGTTGTATTATAATAAATAAGAGCACTTCATTATAATTAGAAAGCTTTTTGTATATCTTTTTGTATATAATGAGTGATTTCTTATCTGTAATATTACTGCACGATATCACATGACTCTTGAGTACCTTTACCTTGAAAACAAAGAGCTTTATGTCTCAGAAAATGAATTTAAGTAGTACTTTATGCTGAGATACATCCTTTTGCTTTCTCTCTTCCAACTCTTTAAAAGTGTTGATGAAATTTCAAGATGAAAAGCCTTTGTTCATTTTCATCATCATTTTTTAATAATAAAGATTAAGTATTGTTTCACATTTTTGTTTATCGCATTCTTAATGGGAATATCTCCTCATGAAAAATAGAATGCCCCACACAAAATATAATGATATTGCATATCACGCACTTTTTAAAGAAATATTGCTCAAAATATACTCTGTTCATTTTACGATAGCACACGTCAATGATACAATAGAAAGCCATTACAGATCGTCATCTTTAAGCTTTTGAAGATACAAGCTGGAACCCATTATACAATTTTGTTGGTCGCCACATTGCGATCGTCCTCGCATCTGAGAATGTTCATGTATGACTTTTCGCTTCCTTTCTTCAAGTATTTTGCCCCATATGCTCCCACTGATGACGTGCAAGAAGTGATTTTATATGAAAAGATGTATGATGAAAGAATCTTATGGTATTCTGAGTTACTATTTTAATATGAAAAAAATCTCGATCAGAGCTATAAACTATCTAATTTTTCCTTGATAATCCGTTTTTAACTTTATTCTTGTTTATAAAAGCTTCAGTATCATAGTTTATCACTTCATAATATCTATTTTCACTCTTAAAAAACACACCAAAATCATTTAAATATATTTTTATGATTGACAATATAGATATTTAAGCCAACCATATTCGTATTAAAAAAATACTTTAAATGGGAGGAGGCATGCAAATATTAGAATAGATATTGTATCAATTTTTCAAAATAAATTTTCTTGAGCTTTATTCGGTTTGCTTTGCTATAAAGCAAATACTATTTCTATTCATCCGAATGCTCGTAATTGATAATTTGAATATATCTCCATTAACATCGCAACCTATTTTTGAACTCTGTATCTATAAGGAAAAAGTTTGTGCAGAAAAATACTCCATCAATCAGTTGTAACCCCTTTCCCGCTTCACGCAAAATTTATCAACAAAGTCCTATCTTTTCTGATGTGCGCGTACCATTGCGTGAAATTTCACTGACTGATGGCAGTGGTGAGAAACCTTTAAAAGTTTACGATACTTCTGGCCCCTACACAGATAAAGATATGATCATTGATATTACAAAAGGCTTGCCAGCAATTAGCTTGCCTTGGCTCTCTAAGCGGGATGATACTGAAACTTATCCTGCACGATTAGTTAAACCTGAAGATAATGGATTGGCTTCTGATAAAAACCTTACACCAACCTTTCAACAAAAACGTCCCATTTTACGAGCAAAAAATGGCAAAGCAATTACACAAATGGCTTACGCGCGCGCAGGCATTATTACCGAAGAAATGGAATATGTGGCTATACGAGAAAATGAAGGATTAGCAGTAAAAGAACAGCAAAATGTACCATCAAATGAAACATTTGCTGGATCAATACCAGAAATTTATACTGCCGAATTTGTTCGCAATGAAATTGCTTGTGGACGCGCCATTATTCCACAAAACATTAATCATCCAGAGTGCGAACCCATGATTATTGGGCGTAATTTTCGTGTTAAAATTAATGCTAATATTGGCAATTCAGCAGTGACTTCATCTATGGAAGAAGAAGTTGATAAAATGGTTTGGGCCATTCGCTGGGGAGCAGATACAGTTATGGATCTCTCAACAGGTCGAAATATTCATAATATTCGTGAGTGGATTATTCGAAATGCCCCTGTTCCTATTGGAACTGTTCCACTTTATCAAGCACTCGAAAAAGTACAGGGTATTGCCGAAAACCTAACATGGGATATTTTCCGTGATACTCTTATTGAGCAAGCAGAGCAAGGTGTTGATTATTTTACCATTCATGCGGGATTAAGATTACCTTTTATCCCTTTGACCGTTGATCGGGTAACAGGTATTGTTTCACGAGGTGGTTCTATTATGGCAAAATGGTGCTTGCAGCATCACAAAGAAAGTTTTCTTTATGAACATTTTGATGAAATTTGTGATATTGCACGCACGTATGACATCTCTCTTTCCTTGGGGGATGGATTGCGCCCTGGCTCTATTGCCGATGCCAATGATGAAGCCCAATTTGCAGAGCTTAAAACTTTGGGAGAATTGACAAAAATTGCTTGGAAAAAAGATGTACAGGTTATGATTGAAGGTCCTGGGCATGTCCCAATGCACAAAATTAAAGAAAATATGGAGCAACAATTAGATCTCTGTCATGAGGCGCCTTTTTATACTTTGGGACCTCTTACAACCGACATTGCTCCTGGTTATGATCATATTACATCAGCAATTGGTGCCGCTATGATTGGATGGTTTGGAACAGCTATGTTGTGTTATGTAACACCTAAAGAACACCTAGGACTCCCCGATAGAAATGACGTAAAAACTGGTGTGATCACTTATAAAATTGCTGCTCATGCCGCTGACCTTGCCAAAGGTTTGCCTAGAGCACAATTGCGCGATAATGCTCTTTCGCGTGCACGATTTGATTTTAGATGGCATGATCAATTCAACCTTTCTCTTGATCCGGAAACAGCCTGTGCCTTTCATGATGAAACAATGCCTAAAGAAGCCCATAAATTGGTACATTTTTGTTCCATGTGTGGACCAAAATTCTGTTCTATGCGTATTTCTCATGATATTCGTGAGGCAGCAGCAATAAGAAAAACAAAAGGGGAAGGTATGATCGCCATGGCCGAAAAATATCAAAAAAATGGTGATCTTTATATGGAAATCATTTCTCCTCAAAAAAAGAAAGTAAACAGTTGAAGAACATTCTTATCAAAGGTGCAGGTGTAGGCGGCTTAACGGTTGCCTTTATATTACAGCAAAAAGGTGTTTCTGTTACTATATCGGCTCCCCCTCATTCTCCTATAGGAAGTGCTAGTTGGTATGCAGGAGGAATGCTCGCACCTTACTGTGAGAGAGAAAATGCGGAACAGATTGTTGAAGATCTTGGTATACAAGCTATACAGTGGTGGCGTAAAACGCTTCCCAACCTTGTCATACAAAAAGGCACTTTAGTGGTTGCACCTACACGAGATAGAGGAGAGCTTGAACGGTTTTCTGGACGCACGCATAATCACAAAACCATAGATAATATAGAGATAGCTCATCTTGAACCAGATCTTGCGGAACGTTTTAACTGTGCACTCTTTTATGAAAATGAAGCCCATATTGATCCTCGCAAAGCACTTATGGCTTTAAAAGAAAAGCTTCTCAACAATGGAGCGTGTTTTGTTGATGTAGAGACGGCTGAAACAAATTTTGATATTGTTATTGATGCGACAGGAATAGCACGTTTAGGAAAAGATAAAAATATACGGGGCGTACGCGGCGAAATGCTTCTCGTGCGCTGCACCGATATTAAAATTTCGCGTCCAATTCGTCTTCTTCATCCACGGTTTCCTCTCTACATTGTACCTCGACAAGATAATATTTTTATGATTGGTGCAACGATGATTGAAAGTGACTTTGATGGTGCAATCTCAGTGAGATCAATGATGGAACTGCTCAACGCGGCTTATACTTTACATCCTGCTTTTGCTGAAGCAGAAATTATTGAATCTGGCGTTGGTGTTCGTCCATGTTATCCTAATAACTTCCCTTCTGTGCATAAAGATGGTAACTTTATTTCTATTAATGGATTTTATAGACATGGTTTTCTGTTGTCTCCAGAAATGGCAAAACGAGCAATGGAATTGGCATTGGAATAAAGCATGCAAATATTTGTTAATGGTGAAACAGTCCAAACAGAAGTTATGACTCTCGGTCTCTTGCTTGAAGAATTGGGGTATGAAGGAAATTGGCTTGCAACTGCTGTTAACGCTGAAGTTGTTCCCATAGATGCACGAAGCCAATTTGTCTTGCATGAAGGAGATAAAATTGAAATTTTAAGCCCAATGCAAGGAGGCTAAAATTATGCTGAATCTTTATGGACGACAATTCTCTTCCCGTCTTCTATTAGGTACAGCGCAATATCCTTCACCAGCAATCCTTCGTGATGCTATTCATAAATCGAATACGGAAATTGTAACTGTTTCCTTGCGCCGTGAAACTGCAGGTGGAAAACAAGGTGGACAATTTTGGCAATTTCTTCAAGAACTTGGGGTAACAGTACTTCCTAATACTGCTGGTTGTTATACTGTTAAAGAGGCCGTAACCACAGCGCAATTAGCAAGAGATCTCTTTAAAACAGCTTGGATTAAACTCGAAGTGATAGGAAACCCAGACACCTTACAGCCAAATATTTTTTCCTTAATCGAAGCAGCGCAAATTTTAAACAATGAAGGTTTCAAAATTTTTGCTTACACAACGGATGATCTCATTGTTGCTGAAAAACTTTTTGACATTGGTTGCCGTGTTATTATGCCTTGGTGTGCTCCTATTGGTTCTGCCAAAGGACCTCATAATACTGATGGATTGCGTTCTATCCGTGCTTACCTTCCGGATGCTACTCTTGTTATTGATGCCGGCATTGGACGCCCATCACATGCCGCCATTGCGATGGAACTCGGTTACGATGCAGTACTGCTTAATACCGCAGTTGCTAAAGCAGGTGATCCTGTCTTAATGGCTGAAGCATTTTCTAAAGCTGTTCAAGCAGGACGTATGGGATATAAAGCTGGCATGATCGAAGCACGCAATGTGGCAGTCCCTTCAACGCCAGTCATTGGAAAAGCAGTATTTTCATGAAACTGGATCCATTTTACCTCATCGTTGATAACGCTGATTGGGTTGAACGTTTGCTCCCTCTTGGCATCAAGCTCGTACAATTGCGTATGAAACATGAAAATCAACAAATAATCCGTCAACATATCAAGCGCGCAAAAAACATATGCAATAAATTGGGAGCACAATTAATTATTAATGATCATTGGGAAATAGCAATTGATGAAAAGTGCAATTTTATTCATCTGGGACAAGAAGATCTAAGCAATGCTGATCTTCACGCAATTCGTAAAAGTGGTATAAAAGTTGGTCTTAGTACACACGATGAACATGAATTGGATATCGCACTCTCTGTTAATCCTGAATATATTGCACTTGGTCCTATTTATCCGACAATCTTAAAAAAAATGAAATGGATGCCGCAAGGACTAGAAAAAATCAAACAATGGAGAAAGCGGATTGGTGCTTTACCTTTGGTGGGCATTGGTGGTTTAACACCAGAACGCGCAGTTGGTGTTTTAAAAGCGGGAGCAAATAGTGCTGCTGTTGTGACTGATATTATCCTCCATAAAAAACCTGAAGAGCGTGTCCAACAGTGGATAAAAGTGACACAAATATGGCGTTGATACCTTCCATTCTTATTGTTGCAGGCACAGATCCAACAGGAGGTGCCGGTATTGTTCGTGATATAGAAACCGCTGCACATTTTCAAATAAAAGCAAATTTAGCAATCACTTGTGTTAACGTACAAGATGATAATCGCGTTGCCGAAATCATTCCAATGCGCGAAGACCTCGTCGCTGCGCAAATGCGTGCTGCCCTAGAAGCAAATCCAATAAGCGCAATAAAAATCGGTATGATGGGGACAAAAGCAATTATAGAAGCAATCTGTAACGTACTCAAAGACTATCCCCATATCCCAGTTATTTTGGACCCCGTACTTGTCGCTTCATCAGGAGGAAAACTAACAACGGAAACAATCATCGACACGATGATCGATAAACTGCTTTCTCATGTTACTCTTTTAACACCGAATAGAGAAGAACTTGCTCTTCTTAGCCAAAGTCCATTGGCATCTTATGATGAGCAAGCAATACAACAAGCAAAAAAACTTTTGTCATTGGGAGCTCAATCTATTTTAGTAAAAGGGGGACATGCAGAGGGTCCTCTTGCAATTGATAGCTTCTTTGACAAAACTGAAGTCATAAATATTTCTACGCCACGTTTAAAAGGAACAATGCGAGGAACAGGTTGCATTCTCTCAAGCGCTATTGCTGCGCATTTGGCGTTAAATGAATCTATGACTGAAGCGGTAAAAAAAGCAAAAGCATATACCCACACATTACTTTTAAACCATTGTAAAAACAGTTTGTAAAGTCTTAGTATTTTTTCATATAAAAGTAATATTTATATATCTCATTAATATATTTAATATTTTTAATAAAAATTATTAAAAATAATATAATAATAAAAAAAATATACTTAATTTTATAAATAAAATACTATAAAAGTAACTTTCATTAATTATTAAATATAGAATATAATGATCAAAAATGTTATCATACCACTTGCATTCAGTAGAGAATTCTTTTATTATAAAGAACTTAGTCTGTTTAAAAATTTAAAATAGCGTAATTTAAACAAATTGTACATTTAAAGATGTATATAATCGCGAACACTCGCATTTTACGATTTGCCTTTTTGTGAAAAGAGAGAATCCTATCAGCGTTCTTGTACATTAATGGCTAGCGAATACATTTATAAAACTTGAAGGATAATTTTGTTTGATCTATAGTTGCTAGATCATTAGAAAAAATAAAATGTTAAATCAAACGCCGTGCTCAATTTCCTATGAAGAACTCTTAAACTTTTATAAAGAAAGTGGTGCGGATGCTGTTCTGACAGATTTCCCTATTAATCGTTTTAAGCAGTCTGCTTGTTCAGAGAGCAAATTAATATCTGTCGTGAACATTTCTCATAATCAACAAACATCTCCCAAAACATCTCCCACCGTAAAATCAGATCATCGTCCGCTGCATAACTCTAGGGGGGCTATACAAAATGAACCCACAGCTATAGAGAGTGCAAACAATGCAAAAACACTTGATGAATTAAAATCTGCTCTCCTTGCATTTAATGGCTGTTCACTAAAATTGACAGCAAAAAATACCTGCTTTTCAGATGGAACAGCAGGAAGCCCCCTGATGCTTATAGGCGAAGCACCAGGACGAGAAGAGGATATACAAGGAATTCCTTTTGTGGGAAAAGCAGGGATGTTGCTTAATAAAATCCTCGCATCAATTGGCTTAACAAGAAATAATGTTTACATTGCCAACACTATTCCTTGGCGTCCACCAGGAAATCGTACACCAACACCAAGAGAAGTCGCCTTGTGCCGCCCTTTTATTGAACGGCACATTTATCTAGCGCGTCCTCGTGTACTTATAGCACTGGGAGGCATTGCTGCACAGCTTCTTACGGGATCTCAAAATGGGATTATCCGAACACGAGGGAAATGGCATATTTATGAAAGTGAGGATAATATAAAAATACCTGTTATGCCAACTTTCCACCCTGCCTACCTTCTCCGAACCCCTAGTCAAAAAAAACTTACATGGATAGACTTCTTAGAAGTAAAAAATCGCCTCGATAGCCTTTTGTAATTCTTTAATCTTCTTTGACTCTAAAATTAAAAACCTTCTTTAACTCTTAAAATATGAATGGGAAAAACTATGGAACAGCCAATAACATCTATTTATCGTTTGGAAGACTACCAGCAAACCCCTTACACTATCCCTAAAACACAACTTTCCTTCCAATTGGCACCAACAAAAACTTATGTTACAGCCATATTGTCTATCGAATCCCGTCACGATACAAAAGAATTAACACCTCTTGTTCTTTCTGGTGATGATCTTACTTTAATTTCCGTTTCTATCAATGATGAGACGTTAGCCCCAAACACTTATAAAGTGACGCCTTCACGTTTAGAAATTACAACGCCACCAGCAGCTCCTTTTACATTGAAATTGGTTACGGAACTGAATCCTGAAAGCAACCGCCAACTTATGGGCCTTTATCTTTCAAATGGTGTTTATTGCACACAATGCGAATCGGAAGGGTTTCGTCGTATTACTTATTTTTACGACCGCCCAGATGTTCTTTCTACCTATAGAGTGAAAATTGAAGCAGATTCCCAAACAATCCCAATATTGCTTTCAAATGGTAATCTGGTGGAAACAGGAACTTTAGAGAATAATCGCCATTTTGCCATTTGGGAAGATCCTTATCCCAAACCATCTTATCTCTTTGCTTTAGTAGGTGGAGATCTTGATAAGTTAGAAGATCATTTTACAACTGTATCTGGACGACGTATCGAGCTTGGTATCTATGTGGAAAAAGGAAAAACCAAACGCGCAACCTATGCAATGGATGCTCTTAAACGTTCCATGCGTTGGGATGAACAATGTTTTGGGCGCGAATATGATCTTGATGTTTTCAATATTGTTGCAGTGTCCGACTTTAACATGGGAGCAATGGAAAACAAGGGACTTAACGTTTTTAATGATAAATATGTTCTGGCAGATCCTGAAACAGCAACCGATCAGGATTATAGAAATGTTGAACGTGTCATTGCACATGAATATTTCCATAATTGGAGCGGTAATCGTATTACCTGTCGCGATTGGTTTCAACTCTGTTTAAAAGAAGGATTCACTGTTTATCGTGATCAGGAATTTTCATCAGATCAAAATGTACGCAGCCTACAACGAATTGAAAATGTAAAAGCATTAAAAGCGACGCAATTTGCAGAAGATGCAGGACCTCTTGCGCATCCTGTACGTCCTCGTCAATATAGCCAAATTAATAATTTTTACACCACAACTGTTTATGAAAAAGGTGCCGAAGTTGTTCGCATGATACGGACTATTTTAGGACCCTCTCTATTTCGTAAAGGTACTGATCTTTATTTTCAACGTCATGATGGACAAGCTTGTACAATTGAAGATTTTATCGCCTGTTTTGCTGAAGTATCTGGTCAAGACTTTTCCCAATTCATGTTGTGGTATGAACAAGCTGGAACACCAAATGTAGAAATCGATAGTCATTATAGCGATGGTGTTTTAACAATTCATGCAAAGCAACATATTCCGGCAACCCCACAACAAAATACAAAAAAGCCCATGCTTATCCCTATATTATTTGGCTTGTTAGGACCTAATGGAGAAAACCTCACCTATGAAGCGGATACAGATATTCAATCAAACGTTATGCTTTTATCCAAGGAAAACCAAACGTTTACATTAAAGGGTCTGCGTGAAAAACCTGTTTTATCACTGCTTAGAGACTTCTCTGCACCAATCAATCTACAAACTCCATTCAATGAAAGCGAACTTATTTTTCTTGCACAACATGATGACAATCACATCAATCGCTGGCAATCTCTTAATCATTTAATGACGCAAGCTTTGATTCAAAGCATTCAAGATGAAACAAAAGCAAAAGAGGGTATGCCCTCTGCTTTGATAAAATTGATTGAAGCTATCGTTACAGATGAAAGTCTTGAACCTGAGTTTCGTGCATTTTGTTTAAGTTTACCGAGCGAAGTTGAACTTGCCCACACACTTGGTAAAAATGTTGATCCAGAGCGTATTCATCATGTGCGCAATCAGTTTTTAGCTTCGCTCGCGCATACACATCAAGGGCTCTTCACAAAATTTTATGGGCAAATGCAAACCAAAGAGCCCTATTCATCAAACACTGTACAAGCTGGAAAGCGAGCATTAAAGAATATAATACTGGATTATCTTTCCATTACTGAGGCCAATCCAAATCGTGCTGCCACACAATATGCAACAGCTGATAATATGACTGACCGTATGGCTAGTATCGCTGTTCTCGTGAAGCGTTTTAATGAAAGTGAGCAGGCGCAAAATGCCTTAAATGATTTTGAAAACCGCTATCACCATGATCCTTTGGTCATGGATAAATGGTTCTCCATTCAAGCAATGGTTGCAGGGGCATCAACGCTCGAGAATGTTCAAAAGCTCATGCAACACCCGCTCTTTTCAAAAGATAATCCCAATCGTGTGCGTTCCCTAATCGGTGTCTTTGCCTCTAACAATCTCACGGGCTTTAACAGGATGGATGGAGCGTCTTATCATTTTCTTTGCCAAATTATTTTGGAAATTGACAAAAAAAATCCACAGCTCGCTTCATGGTTATTAACAACGATGCGCTCTTGGCGACAATTAGAACCCATTCGACAACAAAAACTTGAAACTGAATTAAAAACGATTGCTGCTGCGCCAAAGTTATCAAGCGATGTCGCTGATATCATCAACCGTCTGCTCACTTGAAACGAAAAAATTATTTTAAATCAATATTCTATAATATTTTTTAAATAAATTCTACAGACTATTCGATCATCATTAAATCTATAAACAGGCAATCTAAGCCTGTTTATAGATCATGTTTAAAGTGCCTTTTCCTTTTCATATTCCAAATTCATAGAAGTAAAATTATTTTTTTTAAAAAAAAGACTGGACAGAAGACTCCTGTTTTGATTCATTGCACTCGATGGGGTTACTATGAATATCGAAGCAGTTTTTAAATCACATTATTCCATAATTAAAGGAACTGGAAATGGCTAAATTGGACGCATATCATGCGCCAACGGAGGTGTATGCTGATTCAAAATCGAGCGCTCCAAGTCATAAAGCGCAGAAAAAACGCATTCATCTGCTTTCTGGCTCCGCCTATCAAAAGCTTCTCTTTATTGAGCCTTGGTTGCGTCGCTCACTTCCATTTGTCATTGTAGCATTTCTTATTGTACTTGCATCAATTCGTTTTGTATCACTCTATGATTGGCGTAACACGATTGATAAAAACACGCGTTCTACCATCACTCTCTTAGCTTCTCATATTACCAATACAATTAATCATGACTTACTGGCTGTTTCTCAGAAAGGAAAAGTCTCTACCCTTTCTCATAGTCATTTACAAAATATCCTCACCACTTTTCGTAATCAAGAGCTTATTAATCCTAGCACTCTGATCGCCATTATTGATCAAAAGGGAAATGTCTTAGCTTCATCTAGTTCAGAGATTGCTTTAGATAAACCTTTGCAAGATTTTATCTCTGACAGCATTGCTTTACAATCTCTTGGACAGCACATTGGAATTATGAAAATCACAATAGGAAAAGATGCCCCTGCTCTTGCTTCATTTCACCAAACAGAAAATGGGCAATATGGCGTATTCATTAGCGAAAAGATGCAAGATAGCGTCATGGAATGGCGGAAAATTCTCTCGTTAAATATAACTCTGTTCATTGGAACTAGTGGCGTTATCCTCGCTCTTCTTTATGCTTATTACAACCAAATTGTACGAGCACGCAAAACGGATCTTGTTTCAGAAAAAATTCAAAACCGTATTGATATGGCAATGATGCGTGGACGCTGTGGACTATGGGATTGGAATATGGCAAGTGGACGCGTCTACTGGTCACGAGCAATGTACGAAATGCTCGGCTATATCCCTCAGGATGCATTGCTCTCAATTTCCCAAATTAGCGCCATTATCAATCCAAATGATGCGAATTTTTTTGATCTTGCTCAGGAATTAATGAGTGGTAAAAAAAAGCATATCGATATTAACGTTCCCATGCGTCATGCCGATGGCCACTATGTCTGGATGCGTATTCGTGCTGAAGTTACTGAAGAAGAAGAACCCCATTTGGTTGGTATTTCCTTCGATATTAGTGAACAGCAACAATTGGCTGAACAAACAGCGCAAGCCGACCTTCGTATCCGTGATGCGATTGAAAATATTTCAGAATCTTTCGTCTTGTGGGATGCTGAAGGACGTTTAGTCATGTCCAACAGCAAATTTTGCGAATATGCCGCTATTCCTAAACAAATTCTACAATCAGGTATCCAACGTGCAACCGTCGAAGCCATGGCACGCCCTGCACTCAGTGAATATCCCCTTAAAGATGATGGTACTGGTAACTTAACCAGTATTCGCCAAACGGCAGATGGTTGTTGGCTCAAAATTAACGAACGGCGAACCCAAGACGGAGGATTGGTTTGTATTGGTACTGACATTTCTGAGCTTAAACAACAACAGGAAAAATTTGAAGACAGTGAAAGGCGTCTTTTTTCTTTCATTCAAGAACTCAAACGTGCTCGAGGAAGTGCTCAACAACGTGCCTCAGAAGTTGAAAAACTTAATAAAAGTCTCAAGGCAGAAAAAGAGCGTGCTGAAAGTGCTAACAAAGCTAAATCAGAGTTTTTGGCTAATATGTCCCATGAATTGCGCACGCCACTGAATGCTATTCTCGGTTTTTCAGATATCATGTTACAATCGACTTTTGGCCCTCTTGGTTCACAACGCTATAAGGAATATATGCATGATATTTACAATTCAGGAACCCATCTTCTAACCCTTATCAATGACATCCTTGATATGTCAAAAATTGAAGCTGGAAGATTTACGCTTGATTGTAAAAATACCGATCTTGAGCCCATCATTAGTGAAGCAGTACGGACATTAACGCCTCAAGCTCAAGAAAAAAATATTGTTGTTACAACAAACATTACGCCAGAACTTCATGCTGAAGTTGATGGTCGTGCTATGAAACAGATTTTCCTTAATCTCATCTCTAATGCCGTTAAATTTACGCCTTCTGGCGGAAATATTGATGTTTGCGCTTTCAAGAAAAAAAACAGCCTTATTTTTAAAATTACAGATACAGGTGTTGGTATTCCCCAATCAGCAATTAAAAAACTTGGGCAACCTTTTGAACAAGTTGAAAATCAGCTTACTAAATCTCACACGGGCTCAGGTCTTGGCTTAGCCATTTCACGCTCCTTGCTAGAACTCCACAAAGGAAAACTTGAAATTACCTCAAAAGAAATGAAAGGGACAACTGTAACGATTATAATGCCCATCACACAAAATTAAATTCCTCCATTTTGTTCTCGTTGTAGCAAAATCTGTTTCCGTTTGGATCCCCAACGATACCCTGAAATAAAACCATTTTTACGCACAACACGATGACAAGGAATGATAACAGCCAATTCGTTACGTGCACACGCATTAGCAACGGCACGAAAAGCGTTCGGTATACCAATACGGCACGCTAAGACTTCATATGAAATTGTTTCACCACATGGTATATCACATAATACTGCCCATACTTGTCGTTGAAAAACTGTACCATTTATATCTAAGGGAAAATTATATTTTTTGACCAACTTAGGTGTTTCTATCATGGCTATAATATGGGCAACTTCTCTCTTAAATGTATTGTCACCTACAACTTGTTGTGCATCACCAAAGCGTATCGTAAACCCCTGTAATAATTGCTCTATAGTGTCTCCTAACGCTATATAACAAATCCCTTTTTGAGACCTAGCCACCAAAAGCTTTCCTATTGATACATCTTTCAAACAGAATATTCTCGTTTGGGAAATGTTCAGCATTTTAGCCTTCTTTATATTTTTAAATATTTTAAAAAGTTTTGAACATCATCCATAAAGTAAAGAGAGAGTATTCACTATCTTTTAACAACAAACAAAATCATTCTGAAATTATCTCCTTAGCCATTGTATTAAAATACACTCTCGCCCTTTTATGAAATGGAAACATACATCGATTGACTTCCTTCCTACCCTAAAACGGAAACTTCAACCAGAAAAGATCTATCAACAATCTTGCTTTTTATCTAACAGATTCCAACTGAGACCATTTCATATGGTTTATTTCACAAGCTCTCTACAAACAAATCCTGCCCTGAATTCTATCATATACTCTAACAAAAAACACCTTAATGTGGTAAATTTTCATACCTTATATTAGAGCTCTAAACGGTAGTATTTTACGGAACAACACGATAAGATTCCCATTTCATTTTACGAAATCCCATCGAACCATAAATAATGGCTTATGTTTTACAAGCAACAGAAAAAGCGCGTGCTCTCTTAAGCAAAAAATGTCATAAAACACAAAACATGCCAGCAATGGACTGGAAAGATGTTCCGGCTTTTTATGCTCCACAGTATGCTTGAATATTCTAATTTGTTGGAGCACTATTATTGTTTTTTTATCAAAGGTCATACTTTTGATAGACCGACGAGATGACTCAACTCAAAAAAAATTATCTTCAATTTTATGAAAAAAAGCATGGAAAAGATATTTTAATGCTTACTTTCTTTGTCACTTAACTTATAAAATGACTGTAGCCTCAGAACTGAAATATTTTGCCCGCAACAATCGCACACAGATATTTGTCATAGGAAAAAGTCATGCCCAAACGCACAGATATAAAATCTATTCTTATCATCGGAGCAGGACCTATTATCATTGGTCAGGCATGTGAATTTGATTATTCAGGCACTCAAGCCTGTAAAGCATTAAAAGAAGAAGGTTATCGAATTATTTTGGTAAATTCTAATCCTGCCACGATTATGACAGATCCAGATTTAGCTGATGCAACTTATATAGAGCCCATTACTCCTGAAATAGTTGCCCAAATTATTGCCCACGAGCGTCCCGATGCCCTTTTGCCCACTATGGGAGGACAAACAGCCCTCAATACTGCTTTATCATTAAAGCGTATGGGTATTTTAGACCGCTATCATGTTGAAATGATAGGAGCCAATGCTGATGCTATTGATAAAGCTGAAGATCGTGCTTTATTCCGCCAAGCGATGGCAAAAATCGGTTTGGAAACGCCACGCTCTATGTTAGCGAATGCAACAGAACTGAAAGAAGAAAATCGCCAACAACACGCAAAAACATGTGCTGAACTTAAAGCAAAGCTTTCTGGTGCTGCGCTTGACAAAGCACTCGAAGAACTTGAGCGCAACTGGCGACATACCGAAGCTGATCGCAAACAACATTATATCGCTCATGCAACAGCAAAAGCAGTTCGAGCCCTTGATGTTGTTGGACTTCCAGCTATTATTCGTCCTTCATTCACCCTTGGTGGAACTGGTGGTGGTATCGCTTATAACCGCTCTGAATTCTACGAAATTATCGAACGTGGTCTTGAAGCTTCGCCTACAACAGAAGTATTAATTGAAGAAAGTGTTTTAGGATGGAAAGAATATGAAATGGAAGTTGTTCGTGATAAAAACGACAACTGTATCATCGTTTGTTCTATTGAAAACATTGATCCAATGGGGATTCATACCGGTGATTCGATCACTGTAGCACCTGCTCTCACCTTAACCGATAAAGAATATCAATGTATGCGTAATGCTTCGATTGCTGTTTTGCGTGAAATTGGTGTTGAAACAGGGGGATCCAATGTACAGTTTGCTGTCAATCCTGAAAATGGGCGCCTCATTGTTATTGAAATGAATCCGCGTGTTTCTCGCTCTTCAGCACTTGCCTCAAAAGCAACAGGATTTCCCATTGCCAAAGTAGCGGCTAAACTGGCTGTTGGTTATACACTTGATGAATTAAAAAATGATATAACGGGTGGCGCAACACCAGCATCATTTGAACCTTCTATTGACTATATTGTGACAAAAATTCCTCGTTTTGCTTTCGAAAAGTTTCCCGGTTCATCACCTGTCCTCACAACTGCGATGAAATCTGTAGGAGAAGTCATGGCAATTGGACGCACTTTTCAAGAATCGTTACAAAAAGCACTCCGTGGACTTGAAACAGGGCTTACAGGTCTTGATGAAATTGTGATTCCAGAGCATGCTGAAGGTGATGAAAAAAGTTCTATACGTTCAGCCATTGCCATACCAAGCCCTGATCGTCTACGCTATGTTGCTCAAGCCATGCGCTCAGGCTTACCCTTAAATGAGATACACCAAATTAGCAAAATTGATCCGTGGTTTTTAGAACAAATAGCCTCCATCATTGAAATGGAGCAGCGTATCCGCATTCATGGATTACCCCAAGATGCAGATAACTTACGTATGTTAAAAGCTATGGGCTTTTCAGATGCGCGATTAGCCTCCCTTACAGGGAAAGAACCCGATTATATCGCAGCTTTACGCAAATCACTGAATGTTAAACACGTCTTCAAACGGATTGATACTTGTGCCGCTGAATTTTCTTCTCCTACAGCCTATATGTATTCAACATATGAAGTTCCCTTTGCAGGTGTAGAGCACTCGGAAGCACACGTTTCTGAACGCAAAAAAATTGCTATTTTAGGCGGTGGACCAAACCGCATTGGGCAAGGTATTGAATTTGATTACTGTTGCTGTCACGCTGCTTTTGCACTGCGTGATGCAGGCTTTGAAGCGATTATGATTAACTGTAATCCTGAAACAGTTTCAACTGACTATGATACCTCTGATCGCCTTTACTTTGAATCTTTAACAACAGAAGATGTTATCGCTATTTTAGAAGCAGAACAGGAAAAAGGAGTTTTGGTTGGAGTCATCGTCCAATTTGGCGGACAAACACCCTTGAAATTGGCAAGCGCTCTAGAAAAACACAACATCCCCATCCTAGGTACTTCACCTGACGCTATCGACTTAGCAGAAGATAGAGATCGCTTTCAAAAACTGTTATTTAAACTTAACTTAACACAACCTCAAAATGGTATTGCCCACTCCATCGAACAAGCACGCCTCATTGCCCACGAACTAGGATTCCCATTGGTTGTACGTCCCTCTTATGTTTTAGGAGGACGTGCTATGCAAATTATCCGTGATGAACGTAGTTTACAAAATTATTTACTTGAGAGTGTCCCTGAATTAATTTCAGAAGATATCAAAGTCCGTTATCCTAACGACACAACAGGACAAATCAATATATTGCTTGGTAAAAATCCGCTTCTCTTTGATACCTATTTAACAGAAGCAATTGAAGTAGACGTTGATTGTCTATGTGATGGCAAAGAAACACTGATCGTTGGTATTATGGAACACATTGAAGAAGCTGGTATCCACTCTGGTGATTCAGCATGTTCTTTACCAGTCCATACACTCTCAAATAAAATAGTTACTGAATTAGAGCGCCAAACCAAAGCATTAGCACAAGCACTTCATGTTCGCGGTTTAATGAATGTACAATATGCCATAAAAGATGACACCATTTATGTCTTAGAAGTCAATCCCCGTGCTTCACGTACTGTCCCATTTGTTGCAAAAACGATTGGTCGCCCTATTGCTAAAATGGCTGCACGTATTATGGCAGGAGAAACGCTTCATGATGCTCTTCAAGCTTATGGTGGATTACCTTCTTTACAGGAAAAACAACATATAGCCGTCAAAGAAGCAGTGTTTCCTTTTGCTCGTTTTTCAGGTGTTGATACACTTCTTGGTCCAGAAATGCGCTCAACCGGTGAAGTTATGGGACTTGACTATGAATTTTCGCTTGCTTTTGCTAAAGCCCAACTTGGAGCTGGTGTAAAACTCCCTAAAGAGGGAACTTTGTTCGTTTCTGTAAGAGATGAAGATAAAAAACGCATCTTAAATCCTGTAAAACGTTTAACTGAGCTTGGCTTTTCTGTTGTCGCCACAAGTGGAACACAAAAATTTCTCACCGAACACCACGTTGAAGCAAAAAAAATCAACAAAGTTCTAGAGGGGCATCCTCATATTGAAGATGCTATTCGTAATCGCCAAATTCAATTGATTTTTAATACAACTAGCACTGCCAGTGCCATCTCAGACTCAAAATCATTACGTTATGCAGCACTTATGCAAAATGTTCCCTATTATACAACAATAGCTGGAGCCGAAACCGTCGCAGAAGCGATCAAAGCACTCCAAAAAAGGCGCCTTGAAGTACGTTCACTACAAAGTTATTTCAGTTGATTTTTTTCTACTTAGTAAAATGTATACTGTTTTCTTATTTTTTCTTTATATAAAAATTGATTAAGACTTGCTTTTTGTTCCAAAAACTTTTATAGAAGTTTCATCGAATTTTCGGTTACGTGACTTTCTTTCCTGTGCAACCTGCACTTTTGACGAAACTTCTCCCACCTAATTTCGATCTACAACCGTATTGAAGAAATGAAAGCTTCAATACTCAATATAACTATATATTCTAAGGAGTTTCCTATGTCTACAGGAACAGTTAAGTGGTTTAATACAACAAAAGGTTTCGGATTCATTCAGCCTAGTGATGGTAGTGCAGATGTATTTGTACACATTTCTGCCGTCGAGCGTTCTGGTCTAAACAGTCTTAATGAAGGGCAAAAAATTTCTTATGATGTTCTTCAAGATCGTCGTTCAGGAAAATTTGCCGCTGGTAACCTTGCAGCCCTTTAAAGTTTAAATTCTGCAATATTTTATTTAAAAATCTTCGTCTGTAACGACGAAGATTTTTTCTTTTGTATAAAATCATTTTACCTTGTAAAAATATAAAGACTGCTTATCTCCTTTGCACAATTTATAAAACCTCCCTTATACTTCCTCAAAAACTTTCATAAAATCTAAGAAGAGTTTATCTTGTAAAAATCTCAAAAAAGATGAATATAAAGCCCGTGTAAGAGTATTTTGGAAGTTTTTTATTGCATACAATATAATCTCTTATAGAATATCCTTAAAGCAATAACCATTTGTTGATATAATATAAGGATTTAAAATTATGGCTTTTATTGCCGACAAGCTGTCTCGTATCAAACCTTCTGCAACAATTGCTGCTTCTCAAAAGGCCCGCCATCTAAAAACATTAGGGCGCGATGTTATTGCTTTAAGTGCTGGAGAACCAGACTTTGATACCCCAGACAACATCAAAAACGCGGCCATTGAAGCTATTCGAAGAGGAGAAACAAAATACCCTCCCATATCTGGAATTCCAGAATTGCGCCAAGCAATTTCTGCAAAGTTTAAAAGAGAAAATAATCTCAATTATGAACCAGAGCAAATTATTGTTGGAACCGGTGGTAAACAGATTCTCTTTAATGCATTGATGGCAACTTTAAATAAAGGGGATGAAGTCATCATTCCATCTCCTTATTGGGTAAGTTATCCAGAAATGGTCGCACTCAACGATGGTACGCCTGTCTTTTTAGAAACAAAAGCCGAATTTTCTTATAAACTCCAACCACAAGAGCTAGAAGCTGCCATTACCCCCAAAACCAAATGGTTCATCTTTAACTCTCCTTCAAATCCATCAGGTGCCGCTTATACACATAATGAATTGAAAAAACTCACAGATGTTTTAGCAAAATATCCTCATGTTTACATCCTTTCCGATGATATATATGAACATCTCACATATGAGGGTTTTACCTTTGTTACTCCAGCTCAAGTAGAACCAGCACTTTATGAGCGTACACTCACAATGAATGGTGTTTCCAAAGCCTATGCGATGACGGGATGGAGAATCGGCTATGCAGGCGGACCACAAGAATTAATTAAAGCTATGGATACCATTCAAGGTCAGCAAACATCTGGAACAAGTGTCATTTCACAATGGGCTGCTGTTGAAGCTCTCAATGGACCACAAGACTTTATCGCTAAAAATAAAAGTATTTTTCAAGAACGCCGTGATCTCGTTGTTTCCATGCTCAACCAAGCTCCTGGCATTCACTGTCCAACGCCCGAAGGTGCTTTTTATGTTTATCCTTCTTGCACAGGACTTATTGGAAAGAAAACACCCAACGGTCAATGTATTACGAATGATGAAGACTTTGCCATAGCGCTTCTAGAAACAGAAGCTGTTGCTGTCGTCCAAGGATCTGCTTTTGGACTTGGATCAGCTTTTCGTATTTCTTATGCAACATCAGAAGAATTACTTGAAGAAGCTTGTATACGTATACAGCGCTTTTGCAACAGTTTAATTTAAAATTTTTAATACCATCTCTTGTGATCGTTTTTTTGCCGAATGTCAGTATAGGCGAGAAAATATCGGAAACTGTATCATGACCTGAATCAATCGATTCAGTAAAAATATCCATGAATAAACACATGTAGATAAAGATCAAAAAAATCTAGCGATCAAATAAATGAATCGGTTTATTATCATGAAAGATGAAAAACCTTTTCTGCTTTCTCCATTCAATTTATAACTCTAAAAAAGATCGAGAACTTTTAAATACAATTGCCCTTATAATCAAGAGCCCTTACAATCAAATCTTTTTTATTTCTCGGCTTCTTCTTGGTCCTAAAATGAAGAAGAAGCCACCTCCCGTCGTTATGTAAACAATCCAGTTTCCTTTAAGTTCTATCTAATAACGACTTGATTTACTTCATAGGCTTTATGAACAAAACCTGCCTTAAATATTCACCTCACACTCTAATAAAAAGCACTTCATGTATAAAGTTTTAAATATTTTATATCACGTCCCTAAAAGACAGACTTTTATGCTACAACATGATAAATCTCTCTCAAACTCCTTATTGAATTGTAGTATTCTTAAAAAATTGTTGGATATCTACAAATTTCGAAATTTTTTCCTTATCATCCTCCCATATATTGCAATTTCTAGGAGCTCTTTCAAAAATAAAAAAAAGCCGGACATCTGTCCGGCAAATTTGGAAAATCCTCAGAGATAAAATCAATCTGATAGATCTTCGTAAGGGAACACTCAAGAAAATGCACTGGGAGGCAACATAATCAAGAGATAGTATTCTATGTCATCTTATAAGAAAAAGTACAATAAAGACTTAAGCGTATCTGCTATGCAATAAACACATAGCTTTAAATTTGTCTCCATCATGTACAATTCTTTTTAATTAAATATAAAAATGTAAGCTATACCATCACACGATTGTCCAGTTTTCAATATATAATAACTCTCACATTCGCTAGTATTCATAAAAAACATTTATCCCTTTTTCCAAAAGTATTTCTCCACACGGACTGCCCCCACTTTTAATGTGCAACGAATAGTTTTAATTGATTCAATATAGGCAAATTTGAAACGAAAGAATATTAGGGAGTCTCAAGTTATAAAACAGTTAATTATTCCTTATAAATTAAGGCATTAACATTAAAAAGACCACTGACGGGCTTTTAAAAAAATATAATCTCGAAAAGCATTTAATCTTGCCAAATTCTTTAAATTATAAGGATAACAAAAAAAAGTATCAAACGAAGGAATATCAACCATATCAGGAAAAAGACGCACCAAATGCTCATCATTATTGACGATATAATCAGGCAGCACAGCAATCCCAAGATCACGCATAAGCGCATTCTTTATTGAGATAATATTGTTGATTTGTAGAACTGAAACGCGCAATGATCCATCACTTCTACCAGCCTTTTCCAACCAATTTAAACCAGACAAATAAGGTGGGACAGGTTCACCGAACGAAATAATACGATGCTCATCGAGATCAGACAATTTTTCCGGCTTTCCATAATTTGCAATATACTTTTCCGAAGCATAAACATGCATATGAATTGTAAAGAGTTTTCTTTGTATAAGATCAGGTTGTTGGGGTTGATGTAAGCGAACAGCACAATCCGCATGACACATTGTCAAATCAAGCTCTTCATCGGAAAGCAAAAGCTGAACCTGCATATCAGGATAAAGACTAAGAAATTCTGGCATACGCTCTGCAATCCACCCTGCCCCCATTCCAAAGGTTGAGGTCACACGCAAGTGCCCCGTTGGTTTTGCATAGCTTTCACTTAATTGCAAACGCACACTTTCAAGCTTCATCAAAACATCATGAGCTGTACGATAAAGAGTTTCTCCCTGTTCTGTAAGAATCAAACCACGCGCATGACGTTGAAATAAGGATACCCCAACCTCTTGTTCTAAAGCCGAAACCTGTCGTGAAACTGCTGATTGAGATAAATGAAGTTTTTGAGCAGCATGCGTAAAAGATCCCGCTTCTGCTGCAGCGTGAAAAACCCTTAACTTATCCCAATCCAACGGTGGCGCCACAATTAATTCTACCTCTAGATTCTTTATGTTCTCAATGAATTACTAACGCTTAGGTATATCCAAAAACCGTTCTGCTTCCAACGCTGCCATACATCCTCTTCCTGCAGCTGTTACAGCTTGGCGGAATCTTTCATCTGTTACATCCCCAGCAGCAAAAACACCAGCAATGCTTGTTGCTGTTGAGTCCGGTGCTGTCCATAAATAGCCGCCTCGTTTTTGTTTCAGCTGTCCTTCAAACAGAGAAACAGCAGGATCATGCCCAATAGCAATAAATATTCCCTCTGCATTCACTGTCATCTCGTGACCTGTCTTAACATTTTTTAGACGTGCCCCTGTTACAACAGCGCCCACTGCCCCCTGTGCAGGCAGCCCCACAATTTCTTCCACCACATGATCCCAAATGATACGTACGTTCTTGCAAGCAAGCAACCTATCTTGTAAAATTTTTTCTGCCCGAAACTGCCCCCGCCTGTGAACCACGCTTACACTTTTAGCCAAATGCGATAAATAAAGTGCTTCTTCAACAGCGGTATTTCCTCCTCCCACGACAATAACGTCCTTATCACGGTAAAAAAAGCCATCACATGTAGCACAAGCGGACACACCACCGCCCATAAAGGTCTGTTCACTTTCTAAACCAAGCCAGCGCGCTTGAGCTCCTGTTGCAATAATCAGGGAATCACAAGAATATTGTGTTCCTGAATCCCCATATAAAACAAAAGGATACTTCAACAAATCAGCCTTTATAATTGTATCATAGAAAATTTTTGTCCCCATATTCTCAGCTTGTTTCGCCATTTGTTCCATCAACCACGGTCCTTGAATGGGATCTGCAAAACCTGGATAATTCTCAACATCAGTTGTAATTGTCAATTGTCCACCCTGCTGCAAGCCCGTCACCAAAACCGGCTTAAGCATTGCTCTTGCTGCATAGATCGCCGCTGTATAACCAGCCGGACCTGAGCCAATAATCAGCAGACGAATATGTGATTGTACCATTAAATCCCCTTCACTTTATTATAACTTAATTATTCTATAAATGATAACGGAATGCAGCCTTTTAAAAAAATATTTTTCAAGAACTCCAATTATGTTATACATACTTCATTTTCAAGTTTTATGAAAAGGTCTGATTACAAATTTCATCAAGGCATGCTAATGTTAAGGATTAATCTTTATCCTATGAAGAGAAAAACGTAAATTCTTATGAGCACAAAACCATAATAAAAAGAGATACAAAGATAGGGAACGGTCATTTTTCAGTTTATTATCAATGTTTGTGCACGGTTTGCGTTAATCATGGCAGGAGCAATGCTTTTGCCAATTTTTGTGGATCTGCACGACAACAATCGTAATTGGATAACCTTTCTCTATTCTTGTGCCATAACCACCATGTTAGCAACGCTGATTCTTTTAGCAACTAAGGGAGCTACTTGTCGTTTTTCAGCACGGCTTGGCTTTATGCTCACTGTTTGCCTTTGGCTAACAGGAAGTATCGTAGGTGCCTTACCTCTTTATCTTTCTCCTCTTCCCATTTCTCTAGCAGGAGCGATTTTTGAATCTGTTTCTGGAATTACAACAACAGGCTCCACAGTCCTTTCTGATCTTGATAATTTATCGCGAAGTATTTTGTTATGGCGTTCTCTTATATGCTGGATTGGGGGTATTGGTTTTATCGGTTTAGCCCTCTTACTTTTGCCTTCACTGCGTGTGGGTGGCGTACGACTTTTTCATATGGAATCATCTGATAAATCTGAAAAAATATTGCCTCGCATCAACCAAATTGCTAACGGAATTATCATCGCTTATGTTGGGTTAACATTGGCTTGTATGCTTTCTTATTTTGCTGCAGGCATGAATTTATTTGATGCCATTAACCATGCAATGAGTACAGTCGCAACAGCTGGTTTTTCAACGCATGATGCTTCTTTTGGTTATTTTTCTGATACACCAGCCATCTTAATTATTTCAACAATCTTCATGTTGCTTTCTGCTTTGCCCTTCGTACTTTATGTTAAATTAGTCCTTCCTGGACACTCCAAACGCTTCCTTGACCCACAAGTGATTGTTTTTCTCCATATCGTTCTCCTTTTCAGCTTTGCTTTAGCGGCATGGCTACGGTTTTATGATCATCGCGCGTTCCACTTGATTTTCCTTGATGTCATTTTTCACCTTTCATCCATTATTAGCACCACAGGTTACAGCGCTGAAGATTATCAACTTTGGGGACCGTTTGCGCTTGGAATTTTCTTCATTGTTTCTTTTACAGGCGGATGTGCTGGTTCTACTTCTGGTGGCATGAAAATCAATCGCCTCATTATTCTTTGGCGTATTACACAAACAAATATAGAAAAACTTCTTTCTCCTAATGTCGTTGTAAAGGCCCGCTACGATCACTCAAATATATCAAACGATGTTGCTCAAGCCGTTTTGTTTTTTGTTTGTCTTTATATGTTTTGCCTCGTTATCGGCACTGCACTTTTGCTTACAACCGGTCTTGACTTTACCTCTGCCTTTACGGGAGTCTTAACCGCACTTTCAAATGTTGGTCCAGGCTTTGGAGATATTATTGGCCCCACTGGTAATTTCTCTACAATCAACGATAATGCTTTATGGATTTTAAGTTTTCTAATGTTAGCTGGACGCCTTGAAATCATAACAATATTCGTCCTTTTTATTCCCGCTTTCTGGCGTGAACAATTCTAATGCATAGAGCATTTTATTCTACTATGATAAAAAATTTACAATATAAAAAGGCGTGAACAGTATGAGTCATAATATTCACCCCTTACTCAATCCACTGAAGATTTCCTAAAATTTCATACAAGTCATCATATCAACGATATAAATGTTGATATAAAAATAATTCGACAAGAACAATCAAATACCAAGAGCCTTCAAATCGAGAACATATAAAACTTCACTTTATTGATCTTCTTTATCAAATAAAGTGGGCACATAGAACATCCTTTTTTTACGAATAATCTCTCATGCAAAAAATATGAATATTTGCTAATAAAAGTGCTTTTTCTCTTTAATAGAGTTACATCCTTATAGAAAAAATGCTATTATATTATGGATTCACAAGCTTGTTTGTAAAAAAAATCTCACAATACTCATCAACCCCATTTCACGACAGTTCTCATGAAAGATATAAAATGGGCACCATCATTTTTACTTAAATAATAATAAGGTGCAAGTCGGTACCACAAAATAAGATATAAATTAGTACCACCATATTATTTTCTTTCTGTTAATGCCGTAACAACCTGCAGTTCAGACAATTTATAAGAAATCTCTTTACACCCTGTCTTCAATAGTTTTTATCCACCACATGCTTTCTTCCAATTGTGATGTGCAAGAGGATAGCTCTTATTCAAATTAAAAAGGTAAATTATCTATAAAAATCATATATATATATTGATCTTAGATCCATCTTATTATGAATTTATTGAAAATATGTACGACTATTTTACCCATGGAGACACCATAAATATCTTTTTTAAGACAAGAAAACGTTTTTTCCATCTATTTAAGTCTTCCAAAACGAACAATATCAGTACGACACCGTATATCTAGACTTGAGTTAAAGCATTATTTTCTTATTCTAAAATATCACTGAATAAAAATAGCTTTCCTCTCTCCTAATATGCTTTATCATAAAGCACATGTTGCTCTCAAGCGTATACATTTTTAATATTTTATCCAAAATTTTGAGAACTTCTTATAGCGTTCTACTAAAGAAAATATAAATTTTGTAAAATAACATTTATATCATTGAGCTGCTTTCTTGATGACTATGAAAAATCTTTAAGGAAAAAACTTTTTATCACTCCTCAAAAAGATTTTTGATATAATAATCAAAGTGTTTTTTCCGCAAACAGTTCTTTGTAAACACGCTCAATCTCGGTTGTCTCCTTTTCCAAAGGAAAGTGTGTACGAACATGGGTTAAAGCTTTCTTTCCGGCTACCAATGTTTTTTCTACATCAGCAAAATAAGGTTCAATTGCTGCTGTTAAAGCCGCTCTATCTCCTGCTTTTACAACTGTTCCTGTTCCCTCGACCACAAATTCTTTATAAGCTCCTGCATCACTCGTTACAACAGCAACCTGTGATGCCATTGCTTCTAATGGTGTTAAACCGAAACCTTCTGTACGAGAAGGTGCAACATAAAGCGATAAACGACGATACCACAAAGGGATATCCAGAATCTCACCAAGAAAAATAATGCGATCATCCAGACCAGCCTTAGCAATCTTTTGGTGTAATTCTTTTTCAAAATGATAATATTGCTCTGTCGTACGACCAGCGATAAGTGCTGTCCATTCAGGATAGTCAGGCAATAACGCTATCATGGCATCAACAAATAAATCTGTTCCCTTTGAGTAACGCAGACGCCCAAAACACCCTACCGCATATTTTCCTGGAAATCCTGTCGAAGAAAAGTAATCATCAAGAGCCTGTGGTGGAGTAAAACGCCTCACATCCACTCCGTGCATAATAACCTTATGAGGCACTTCTAGATAAGCGCCTGTATGTGTACTGGTAGCGATAACCCTATCCATACAGCGAATCAACCATTTGGTAAAAGACTTATGATGGCGTTGTGAAGCCGATGTAAAGATAAGTTTCAGCTTCATTTTCAAGATATCGCGCAAAAAGATCCCAAAAAGCATCTCAATATTGCGTCGTGCATGCCAAATACGAAATGGCTTCCCTTTCGGACTTTTCCAAAGTCCGAAAAGGTCCTTAAAGGCAAGAGTCGGCAAAGTTTGTGGTAAACCAAACCCTAAAGTGGATATACGCACACCCTGTTCGCGTTGCAGTGGAATAAGCTGAATAATCGTAGATGTTACTCCCGATAAACGCCTTTTAAAGTGAGGCGCAATAATTTCAGTTTCGTCCAAAGATACACGCATAATAATCCATATGTTATTTAGATATACTGAACCTTAATGATCTCGTAATTATGCGCACCACCTGGTGCATTCACCTCAATCACATCACCTTCTTGCTTTCCAATGAGTGCACGTGCAATAGGCGAAGAAATAGAGATTTTACCAACCTTTACATCAGCTTCTTGATCTCCTACGATCTGATACACTTTTTTTTCTTCTGTATCCTCATCCAAGAGTTTAATGGTTGCTCCAAATTTTATTTTGTCGCCTGAAAGACGCGAAACATCTATAACTTCTGCTCGGGCAATATAATCTTCAAGCTCATTTATACGCCCCTCATTATGGCTTTGTGCTTCTTTAGCTGCATGATACTCAGCATTTTCTGATAAATCACCATGTGCACGCGCCTCAGAAATTGCTTCAATAATTCGCGGACGCTCCTGTTGTTGACGCCAACGCAACTCTTCTTTAAGACTCTCAAAACCAGCTGTAGTCATCGGAACTTTTTCCATAATCCGTCCCTTTCTATTACACGGAAGGTTTAATAAAAATACAAAAAACGGCTTCCAAAATTACTTTTGGAATCCGAAAACTACGATCTTTTTTATTATATAGTACAGTATCGCTATTTTCCATACAAAAATAAATAAAGGAAACAAAACATGCACAAATAGTGATTAAAACATCTCATTTTGGTGTTTAAAACGTTAAACTTCACTCTTCTCTTTAAAATCTCCTAAAGAAGAAAGAATTGTATTTTTTTCTGTTTTATCATAATCTAGCAAAAGAAATCATATGGGATACAAAGAGAGAAGGATAGAAAATCTCTAAAGAAATTCTTTACAGAAGAATGAAAAAAATCGTCATTTTTTTTATGTTTGGCTCTTTCTTTTTCGCCACAACAGTATCTGAAGCTGCGGATGCTTTTGTTACGAGAAATCTTAATTTTAGAACAGGTCCCAGCACTCAGTATGCACTTTGCGGCTTAATCTCTGCTGGAGAATTGGTTTTTGTTAAAAACTGTGAAGGCAATTGGTGCCATATCCGATATAACACTCAAATAGGTTGGGTGTCATCTCGTTATCTTTCATTTAAAGATGGAAATGATCTTTATCACACATACACGATGTCTTTAGTGCCCAAACGTACCGATTATTCTCCATAACAGCCATAATAATTTATGCCATCTTAAATATTATCATGGCAAAAATGCAATAGTGTCCACGAACAACCACAATATGCCCCCTCCAAAGAACCACTTCGAAGAATTCGTCTCATAGAAAAAACTTGATCAATATCCTAATGAAAGCTCCAATAAACCAAAATAAATCTGTTCAATAACGTTTTGCTGTTATCGTAATGAAATTGTAAAAATTAGTATTTTCTTTAAAATCACCAGCACTTTTCTATTAAAGGATACAACAATGAAAAATGGTGTTACAGCAACAGTTGAGGCTCTTTCTGCTCTGATTGCCTCAGGCAATCCTCTTTTTAAGAATGGCGTATTATGGACACCTCACTGCCCTATTCGTCCTGAAAAATCTGAAGGTGGCATTCCATTTCAACTCGAAACACCCTTTGAACCTGCAGGAGATCAACCTCAAGCAATTAAAACTCTGGTTGAGGGAATTCAAAAAGATGAACGTACACAAGTGCTTTTGGGTGTTACCGGCTCAGGAAAAACCTATACAATGGCCAAAATCATTGAAGAAACACAGCGTCCAGCTTTAATCTTAGCACCAAATAAAACTCTAGCAGCGCAGCTTTACGGAGAGTTTAAAAGTTTTTTTCCCCACAATGCCGTCGAATATTTTGTTTCCTATTATGACTATTATCAGCCAGAAGCCTACGTTGCACGCTCTGATACCTATATTGAAAAAGAATCCTCAATTAATGAACAAATCGACCGTATGCGCCATGCTGCAACACGTGCTGTCCTTGAACGTGATGACGTCATTATTGTCGCGTCTGTATCGTGTATTTACGGGATTGGTTCAGTAGAAACTTATACTGCTATGACCTTCAAAATAGAAAAAGGTGATAAACTCAATCAACGAAAACTCTTGGCTGATTTAGTCTCTCAACAGTATTATCGACAAGATATCAATTTCATTCGTGGTTCCTTTCGTGTTCGAGGGGATACAATCGAAATTTTCCCTGCCCACCTCGAAGATCGTGCTTGGCGTATTTCGCTCTTTGGCGATGAAGTGGAAACAATTACGGAATTTGATCCTCTAACGGGACAAAAAACAGGCGATCTTCAATCGATTAAAATTTATGCCAACTCACACTACGTAACACCACGCCCAACACTCAATCAAGCGATGAAATCGATCAAAATGGAACTCGCTCAACGCCTTGATGAATTGAACGCAGCTGGACGTCTTTTAGAAGCACAACGTTTAGAACAACGTACAATTTTTGATTTGGAAATGTTGGAAACCACCGGCTCATGCTCTGGAATCGAAAATTATTCACGCTATTTAACAGGACGAAAACCCGGAGAACCACCACCAACCTTGTTTGAATACATTCCAAACAATGCTCTTGTTTTTATCGATGAAAGTCACGTAACCATTCCCCAAATTGGAGGCATGTACCGAGGTGATTTTCGAAGAAAAGCAACCCTAGCAGAATATGGGTTTCGCCTACCTTCCTGTATGGACAATCGCCCTTTACGCTTTGAAGAATGGGATGCCATGCGCCCACAAACTATTGCCGTCTCTGCAACACCAGGACGCTGGGAAATAGAACAATCTCATGGCACTTTTGCAGAACAAATTATTCGTCCAACAGGGCTCATTGATCCGCCAACAGAGGTTCGTCCAGCCAGCAATCAAGTCGATGATGTTGTAAATGAAATTCGTAAAACAATTCAAAAAGGCTACCGTACATTGGTGACAGTTCTCACAAAGCGTATGGCCGAGGACTTAACTGAATATCTCCACGAACAAGATATTCGTGTACGCTATATGCATTCTGACATTGATACATTAGAACGCATTGAAATTCTACGCGATCTGCGGCTTGGCACCTTTGATGTCCTCATCGGTATCAACTTGCTCCGAGAAGGCTTAGATATTCCAGAATGTGGTTTTGTTGCCATTCTAGATGCTGATAAGGAGGGCTTTTTGCGCTCTGAAACTTCCCTCATACAAACAATCGGACGTGCTGCACGTAACGTAGATGGCCACGTTATCCTCTATGCAGATACAATCACAGGCTCCATAGAACGAGCCTTACAGGAGACACAAAGACGTCGACAAAAACAAATAGCCTATAATGAAGAACACCATATCACACCCAAAAGTATCAAAAAAAATATCGGAGATATTCTCAATTCAGGCTATGAAAACGACCATATTCGCACAATTACCCCTGATGTCATCGAGAAAAAAAATATGGTTGGCAACAATTTAGCATCTCATATTAAACACCTTGAAAAATTAATGCATGAAGCAGCTGCTGATCTCAACTTTGAAGAAGCAGCACGCCTTCGCGATGAAATCAAACAATTACAAAAGATAGAACTAGAAATCGCTGAGAACCCCTTAACTCATCATAGCGAACAATCTACCCTTGAGCCCGTATTACAACCAAGTCTTTTCTCCAAACCAGACCTTGCACACATGGGACCAACCATGGATACTGGTATTTTGGAAAATCGAAAAGGAAAATCTGGTAACCCCCCCCCTAATCAAGCAACAATAAAACGAAAAAAAACGCAACCAACAAAGGAGTAAGAAATTTCAAACCGCCTAAAATAATCTTCAGCTCTTCTAAAAAAACAACTAAAGCTCAAAAGCAAACAGCATTATCCGCAAAACAGACAACCTCAAACATCAAGGGAGCTCCAATTTATCTAAAACACCATGAGAGAGAACTTTTTACAAAAAATGCCTAAACTTTATTAACTTTTTAAGTAATTTTTCTTGTTAAACCGCGTTATAAAAAATTCTAAACTCTAAAAAAGCAGACAAATTTAAAGAGAATGTTTTATATATATCAAAAAATTACTTACAATATATTATCTTTATACAGTTATACTCTGATATCGAACTCAAATATTATTTAGACTCACAAGAGAATATTCAAATATTACACTGTACTATAACACAAATAAAGTAAAACAAGACTTTATCGTAGAACCATAAACTCATGATAAAAAATGATAACTTTTATTCATACTCCTATTATTCAATTTATATTGTATCAAGTGATGCAAAAAATATCCCTAAATAAAGAGTTTATATTCCATAGTAAAAAATCGGGTACTCTTACTACAAACTTATTAATTAACCTCAAGCATAGTACATTAATTGAAATCAAAATTCTGTCATTATTTTATTTTACTGTATCTGAGATGGGTTTAACTAAATGAATTTTCATTTGTTTTGCCACAATAAAGTCCAAAATTATTCAGGCTCTATTCAGTTTGAAACATGTAGGATGTGAAAAATACGAATTTACACAAGGAGCATCATTATGAAAAAGATGATCAGGTTAGCGGTATTATCAGCAATGTCAACTGCAACCGTTTTCATGCCGCTAAATACAACGCTTGCGGATATGGCATGGTATCAAATGAGTGAAATGAAGAGGGAGTCTGGTTTACCGTCTCGCAATTTTAGCTCCCATTCTTTTCATAGTAAACATCACTCTTTTGATGATCCCCACAAGCGTCATTATTTCAGCCAGACATGGAGAGAACAACAACATCATCATGTTGAAAGCAAAACATATCATTATGTCGAACGTAAAAAGACAAAACACAGTAATATTCAAGGAGATGCTTTAGCATTGGGCATTCTTGCTCTTGCAGCAGGTGCAGTTCTTAGTAAAGTTTTTAAAAAACCAGAACAGCCACAAATTGTCTATCAAGACGTACCACAAAATCAGGTGATTTATCAAGTGCAGCAAACGGTGGAATATGAGCCAGTACAACAATCATCAGAATCTGATTGGCTTCAATATTGCAAGAAAAAATACCGTTCCTTCAACCCTAAAACAGGTACTTTTCGAGGCCGTGATGGCTTAAATCATGTCTGCTATGCTCCAGTAAATTGAATTAACATTGAGAAAAGCCCGCTCTAAAGCGGGTTTTTGATGCCCTCCCCCTTAAATCTCTTGAAGAAAAGGATTATTTTTGGCGCTCATAGCCTATGCTACTTTTGGGACCATGCCCACAGATAAAACAAACATCATCGCCTAAGGGAAAAACTTTTTCTCGAAGGGATTGCATCAATTTTTCATGGAAGCAGAATGGGATGCCATGCGCCCCCACAAACTATTGCCGTCTCTGCAACACCAGGACGCTGAGAAATAGAACAATCTCATGGCACTTTTGCAGAACAAATTATTTGTCCAACAGGGCTCATTGATCCACCAACAGAGGTTCGTCCAGCCAGCAATCAAGTCGATGATGTTGTGAATGAAATTCGTAAAACAATTCAAAAAGGCTACAGCACATTGGTGACAGTTCTCACAAAGCGTATGGCCGATTAAGCAATTTTTCTTGTTAAACCGCGTTATAAAAAAATCCCTAAAAAAGTAAAAAACTTCTAAACTCTAAAAAAGCAGACAAATTTAAAGAAAATATCTTATATATATAAATTCCTAAAATATATTATATTTATACATTTATACTCTGATATCGAACTAAAATATTATTTATCCTCACAAGATAATATTAAAATAGGACGCTGTTCTATAATACAAATAAATTAAAATAAGACTTTATCATAGCACCATAAGCATATGATAAAAAATGATAACTTTTATTTATACACCTATTATTAAATTTATATTGTATCAAATGATACAAAAATTATCCCTAAATAAAGAGTTTATATTCCATAGTAAAAAATCGGGTGGGGTCAATAAAAACTTATTAATTAGCCTCAAGTAGAGTACATTAATTGAAATCAAAATTCTTTCATGATTTTATTTTACTGTACCTGCAATGGGTTTAACTAAATGAATTTTCTTTTGTTTTGTCACAATAAAGTCCAAAATTGTTCAGGCTCTATTCAGTTTGAAATGTGTAGGATGTGAAAAATACGAATTTACACAAGGAGCATCATTATGAAAAAGGTGATCAAGCTAGCGGTATTATCAGCAATGTCAACTGCAACCGTTTTCATGCCGCTAAATACAACGCTTGCGGATATGGCATGGGATGTTACTCACTCTATCACGAGAGAAATAGATGATATGATGAGGAAGATGCGTAAAGAAAGAGATGATGCGACAAGGGAAATGGATAAGGAAATTGATATGTGGCGTTCCAGTTTTTCTAGCTCCCGTTGTTCTGATAGCAAAAATGTCTGTCATTCTGATGATTTCCAAAAGTTTGTTGATGATTTCCGCAAGCGTTCTGAAGAAAACTCTAGAAGATTTGAAGCCAAACATAATAGGACAGAACAACAACATCATCATCATCATCATTATCATCATGTTGAAAACAAAACATATCATCACATTGAGCGCAAAAAGACAAAACACAGTAATATTCATATAGACAACTCAGGAGATGCTTTAGCAGTGGGTATTCTTGGTACAATTTTAAAAAAACCAGAACAGCCACAAGTGGTTTATCAAATAGTACCAAAAAATCAGGTGATTTATCAAAAAGTTCCGCAAAATCAAAGAGTTTATCAAGTGCAGCAAACGGTGGAATATGAGCCACTCCAGAAATCATTAGAATCTGATTGGCTTAACTATTGCAAGAAAAAATACCGTTCCTTCAACCCTAAAACAGGGACTTTTCGAGACCGTAATGGTTTGGAACACATTTGTTATGCCCCAATAAATTAACTTCTGTTCTACTAAAAAAGTCTTAAATGGCACAAAAAAACGCTTCAAAGCGTTTTTTTGTTTGCTCATATATTAAAATCTTGAAGAAAAGGATTATTTTGGCGCTCATAGCCTATGCTACTTTTAGGACCATGCCCACAGATAAAACAAACATCATCGCCTAAGGGTAAAACTTTTTCTCGAAGAGAGTGCATCAATTTTTCATGAGAACAGAAGGGGAAATCAGTGCGTCCAATAGAACCACGAAAGAGCACATCACCCAAGAGAGCTAAGCGTTCTTTTTCATTGAAATAAATAACATGACCAGGAGAATGTCCTGGGGTGTGAAAAACCTTAAACACATGTCCAGCAAAATGAACGCACTCACCATCTTCTAACCATTGGTCAGGAATACAGATGCATGCATCAGTGATGCCGTAATTTTTTGCGCTTTCGCTCACGGCATCCATCACAGGCTTATCATCGCAATGTGAACCGATAATTTTTACATTAAGCGCCTCTTTCGCTTGCATTGCTGCTCCCACATGATCAAAATGACCATGTGTTATCCAAATAGCCTCAACGATAACGCCATTCTTTTCGATTACGTCTTGAATCCGCGGCCAATCACCACCGGGATCAACGAGAACCCCCATTTTACATTCACTATCAAAAAGCAAAGTGCAATTTTGTTGGAATGTCGTAACTGGAATAATATGTATATTAAGACTACCCATAATATCCTTTTCAAAAATAACTTTTTTAAATTTATAAATAAAACTTTCTCTCCTTTAAGGTAAAGGTGCTGCTCGACAGCTTTATACAACTTATGTAAACTTGCATTTTGTGTAAACTAAATTTTTATCAAGGTTTTTAAGAATGTCCGATCATGTTCAAGTTTTGTGTGATGACGCACCTCACCTTCTTGTGATTGATGACGACACTCGTATCCGCAATCTTTTATTTCAGTTTCTCATTAAAAATGGATTTCGTGTTTCAGTTTCAGCCAATGCTAATGAAGCAAGACGACTGTTGGCAAGTTTAGATTTTGATCTTCTTATTGTTGATGTCATGATGCCTGGTGAAAACGGTATTGATCTTACTCATTCACTCCGGCAAACAAAGGATGTTCCTATCTTCATGCTAACAGCTTTATCAGAAATAGACAATCGTATCCATGGCTTAGAAGCGGGTGCAGATGATTATCTTGCTAAGCCTTTTGACCCTCGTGAACTTCTTCTTCGTATCAATGCCATTTTACGGCGTGGTTTTCCCCCTCACCAACCCAAAATTGAGCAGATCGTTTTTGGACCTTATATATTTTCAATTTCACGGCGCGAACTCAAAAAAGGGGGAGAAATTATTAAATTAACAGATAAAGAACAAGAAATGATGGTCATTTTTGCCGAAAATGCAGGCAATACAATTCCGCGCCATAAATTCGCGACCGATGACAGCAATATAAGTGAACGTACCATTGATGTACAAATCAACCGCCTTCGTCGTAAAATCGAAAAAAACCCACCACTGCCTATATGGCTCCAAACCGTGCGAGGAATAGGGTATAAACTCTCTATTGAATAGGCACAAGAATGATCAAACCTTTAAGATTTTTTCTTCGATGGTTAACGAAAAAAATGCCTAAACGGCTTTATGCCCGCTCTTTGATCATTATTATCGCTCCTATGGTGCTTCTGCAAACAGTCATTGCTTACGTTTTTATGGAACGCCATTGGCAAATGGTAACCGAGCGTCTTTCAATAGCTGTCGTGCATGACATTTCAGCTATTATCGATATCATTGAAACATATCCGCAACAAGATAACTATGAAGATATCAAGCGTATTGCACAACAACGCATGGGATTAAATATTTCTATCCTGCCCCCTTCCCCTCTTCCCCCTCCAGGACCTAAACCATTTTTCGCAATTCTTGATTATTTTCTGAGTGAAGAAATCACCCGCCAAATTAACCGCTCCTTCTGGATTGATACAGTAGGCGATTCTAATCTTGTTGAAATCCGTATCCACCTTGGTCACAACATCTTACGCGTCTTTGCTCCACGCAGCCAAGCCTACGCTTCCAATACTGCTATTTTTTTAAGCTGGATGGTAGGAACAGCGCTTGTTTTATTGCTGATAGCAATTTACTTTTTGCGCAACCAAATCAAACCCATTCAACAATTGGCTGAAGCAGCAGAAAGCTTTGGACGCGGTCGTCCTTTACCAAAAGGATTTCAACCACAAGGAGCTGATGAAGTCCGTCGTGCTGGCATTGCTTTTTTACGTATGCGAGAACGTATTGAACGCCAAATCGAACAACGCACCATGATGCTCTCAGGAGTAAGTCATGATTTAAGAACCATTCTTACACGCTTTAAACTTCAGCTAGCATTAGTAAATACTGACTTTGATATTAAACCGCTTGAGCAAGATGTAAGTGACATGCAAAATATGTTAGAAGATTATCTTGCTTTTGCTCGTGGTGAAGGAAGTGAAAGTGTCAAGACTTTTGATTTAAATGCTCTTATGCAAAAATTCTCCGCCGATGCTCATCTTCACAAACGTCAATTTTCTTACACCATTGAAGGTCCTACAGAAATACAAGTACGTCCCCGTGCTTTCATACGCTTGGTCAGCAATCTTGTATCAAATGCATTTTGTTATGGCACAACCGTTACACTAACAGCTAACTCTCAACAAGAATCTTTTATATTAATAATCGATGATAATGGACCTGGAATTCATGAAAATATGCGCACAGAAGTTTTTAAGCCATTCTTTCGACTTGATAAAGCGCGAAATCAAGATGCAAGTGGAACAGGACTTGGTCTTTCTATTGCTCAAGACATAGCACGCAGCCATGGTGGCAATATACAATTAGATGAGAGCCCACTCGGAGGATTACGCGCTATTCTTGATATCCCCCTATGAGCAATATTTCAGCAAACCATCTGTAAAAATAACAGACTGTGTATTTTAGGCATTCCCTACAGTTTCAAACAAAGTGTACTGCAGTGCCTTGTAAGCACTTTCTCCCGACAAAGCAACCATCTGAAATGCAACATAATGGCTTTCACAGACTTTAAGTGCATGTATCAACAATGTTTCAACCTGTATATGAGATGGATGCATCCCACCAGCCAAAAGAAGACCTTGCCGATAAATAACTGAACTATTCCTTTGCCAGTAATCAAAATGTCCCAACAACAACTTTTCATTAATTGCTAGCAATAAGCGCTGTATTTCAGCTGTTCGAGCATTTTTAATAAAAAGATCAAACGAACAAGCCAAATGAAGTGCTTCATGCTCTTCCATCCATGAAAAAGCAAGACGATAATTTGCGCGCTTTCCTTCCACACAAACGCTAATTTCATCTTGCGCATCCCGCTCAAACGACCAATCATATTCACAGGCAATCTGTTCGATAAAGTCAACAGGGTGCTCTTTTCTCTCTGTGGCCCAAAATGCAAGCCTCATCACAATCCTCAATCATCTTAAAAACATTGTCAACAGAATATAAACCGCCTAAACTGTAACAATATTTTGCTACAATCAGAACCTTTACACCAAACAAATACACATAAAAACATCGACAGTACACAAACACCCAGAACACAATCGCGCTGTTTAGGGCAACCTGATAGTCATAAAACGAATCATCAAGTCTTTTCAGTGTATTGATACAATTTCATAGCGCCAGCCCCCCTGATTCAAAAAAATGTATTTCACCCCAAAAAAAAATCAAAAATAAATAAATGCTCCGCTCTAACAGACTCAAGATTAAGCATTTTTTAGTTTCACGCATCATATTGAAAAACTGGGGATATTTTTTGAAGATTCTTTTTTTAAGAACCTATTGTACTTTTTTGTGTCTGCGTTCTTTTTCAATCATCTTTTTCTAAATCATCAAGGCGCCTTTTCAAATCAGCATTATCAGCATGGATTTTCAGCACCATCTCCTTAAAAGTCTCAAACTCTTCGCGAGAAACAAGATCAAGTTTGTTTGCTATCTTTTCAGCCTGCACACGAAAAGCTGTTCCAGCTTCACGTCGTATACCTTGCGCAACGTCAGCAGCATCTGTTGCTAATTTTGCTAATTCATCAAGAATACGATTTGATCCATTACGCATAACATTTTTCCTTAAATTTTAATTATTGACGCACGCATTATAGCGTATTCTCATAACATTTAGATACTGTAATTTGTTCCTTTTACCCTATATTTTATATACTGTGCCGATTTTTCATGACTATTTTGTTTAAGATTTTTTAATATTCCTTTTATCACCATATTTTTTTTACCGCGATAAACCAGTGGAAATCTATCCCCCTTTCTGACTAGCCTCCCTACTGACTTGACCATTGCGCATTCATCTGTCATTTCTGACCATCAGAGTCACTTCATATTCATCTCGTATAATGTAAGATGCTTAATTCATGAACAATCTTTCTTGTCCAGCCATTGCTTTTCCGTCTTTTCTTGATCCTGTCATTATCCAGCTAGGTCCCATAGCACTTCATTGGTATGGACTTGGTTACGTGGTGGGGATTCTTTTTGCTTGGTGGTATGCGCAAAAATTATTAAAAAAAACATCTCTATGGTATAGAGACCACCCTCCTATGGATAAAGAAAAGATCGGAGATTTTGTTGTCTGGTCTGCCATAAGTGTTGTTGTCGGAGGGCGTTTAGGACAAGTTCTTGTATGGGATCCCATTTACTATTTTAACCATCCAAGTGCTATCATTGCCGTATGGGATGGGGGAATGTCCTTTCATGGCGGACTTATTGGTATTATCATTGCTATGGTCTGGTTTGCCCGCAAAAATCATATTAACATACGAGCCATGTTTGATATCATTGCTGCAGGTGCTCCTATTGGTATCGGCATTGTACGAATTTGCAACTTCATTAACCAAGAGTTATGGGGCAATATTACTACACGTCCTTGGGCTGTTTGTTTTCCTCTCGATCCTCACTATCTACCGCGCCATCCAAGCCAACTTTACGAAGCTTTCATGGAAGGATTTCTTCTCTTCATCATCTTATGCCTTATCATTTTTGCCTTCAAGGCATTAAAGCGCCCTGGAGCTGTTGCAGGAACATTTATTATAGGCTACGCAGTAGCACGCAGCATTTCTGAAGTTTACCGTGCGCCTCAAGAAGATCCAGAATGGTTTTCGACTCTTTTCCATTCTACTGGTTTTACCTATGGCATGGCTTTATCTCTTCCCATGCTTCTTTTAGGGTTTTATCTTCTTCTCCACGCCTTTAAATATAAATCGACAGAAAATGACCAATCTAAAAGAAAAAATTAAAGAAATTATTGCCCTTAATGGACCAATCACTGTTAGCCAATATATGACGTTGGCACTTACCGATCCTCAATTTGGTTATTATCAAACACAAACACCTTTTGGACGTGCTGGTGATTTCATTACAGCACCCGAAATAAGCCAATTATTTGGAGAGATGATTGGGATTTGGACTCTCGCAAGCTGGAACGCTCATGGTTGTCCTCACCCTTTTATCCTCGCTGAAATAGGTCCAGGACGTGGAACTCTCATGGATGATGTTTTGCGTACCATTCAAAAATTATCTACGACAGCATTTAATGCAGCTGAGGTTTTTCTCCTTGAAATAAGTGAAAAACTCGCAAAAGAACAAAAAAAGCGCCTTTGCCCTTATCAAAAACAAATCCATAGCATTGAAAATTTTAATCAAATTCCTTCAAAACCTCTCTTCCTCATAGCTAATGAATTCTTCGATACACTCCCTATCAACCAATATATTAAAGTCAATGGAGAATGGAGAGAACGCTGCATCACAGTCAATCAAGATGGAGATTTCATCTTTATTGCTGCCCCACATAAACTTCCCTCTTCTTGTCTACAAACCTATTGTTCTAAAGGGCCTGACGGAACAATTTTTGAATATTCCCCCTTACGGCATCAATTCATGCAACAAATCAGCCACCATTTAGTACAAGTGACAGGTTCTGCTTTACTTATCGACTATGGTGCTGCTGATCTTGCATTTGGCGATACACTGCAAGCACTGTCAAAACATAGATTTCGTGATATTTTTGATGCCCCTGGTGAACATGATTTAACATCCCATGTTGATTTTTCTTTTTTAAAAAACACAGCCCTTGAACAAGGTTGTTTTGCTGAAATCTTCGAGCAAGGAGATTTTCTTTTAAAAATGGGGCTACTGGAGCGCGCAAAACAGCTTGGAGTTGGCAAAAGTGCTCCTTTGCAAGACAAAATCCGCCAGGACATCGAACGGCTTGCTGGTCAAGATCAAATGGGAAAATTATTTAAAGTTTTACATGTTTGTGATAAAAACATCTCCATACCTCCCCAATTTTGATGATCGGCGCTTTTGTCAATAAGCACATCAGTATCTGAAATATTCATTGACTAAAATAAACATCTCCACCCTCGCTTCCAATAATCTCCATAAGGAACTTTTATGAAATCTATCCCTCATCCCATTCTTGCAAAAAATCTTTCTACTTTACAAACCCATGGGATAGAACATGGTTTTTTTACTCGTCAAGGTGGTGTTTCAAAAAGCCTTTACCAAAGCCTTAATGTTGGCCAAAGCTCAAATGATCACCCTGAACATATTACACAAAACCGCACTTTGGTCGCTCATTATTTTGATGTTGAGGTACAAAATTTAGTCACTGTCAATCAAATACACTCTTGTGAAGTCGTTGTCGTTGATAAAGCTTTTATCGGCTCCCCTCCTAAAGCCGATGCTCTCGTTACCACCACACAAGAACTCGTAATCGGCATTCTTACAGCAGATTGCGGACCCATTCTGTTTGCTGATCCACAAGCAGGTGTCATCGCTGCAACTCATGCTGGCTGGCGCGGAAGCTTAAATGGAATTATCGAGAAAACAATTGCTGTTATGGAAAAACAAGGAGCCAAAAGACAATCAATAACAGCAGTCCTTGGACCTTGTATTGGTCCTTGCCACTATGAAGTAACAAGCGAATTTTACGACCAATTTATTGATTGCCACAGTAAATACCAAAAATATTTTATAAAAAAAGACAAAATAAATCACTTTTACTTTAATCTGTGGGCATTCATTATGCATCAACTCATAGAAGCAGGCGTTAATGCTTCTTGTGTAGAGCTTTGCACCTACAAAGATGAACAGCGTTTTTTCTCCTATCGCCGTGCAATACACCGTAGTGAACCTGATTACGGACGGCAAATTTCTACTATTATGCTAAAAAATAAAAGATGATCCCCTTTTATTTTTTAAAACAATACCAAAACTGCAAAACTAAACTTTTTACCCAAATGTAAAAATAAATCCTATTGTACTTTGCTTTGCTTTTTTTACAAAATCATTTACCAGCCCATAAAATATGATAGCATTTGCTCTGAATCATTTTCAATGTTTAGTTATAATGATTGAAAGCAAGATTATACTTCTTTGTTATTTACTCCCCTTCATTCATCTTAAATATGAAACATTCCCCATATTGAAAGCATTTTTTTATAAAGTAATAACCAAAAAGCTTAATCAATACGTATTTCTTTGTCGCATGGAGAAAAAACTTTGCTCTAAAAGCAACAAACTTTTGGAAAAAGAGAAAACATACCGCATAGCTCTTTAACAATAATCGATAAAATTGTAAGGCTTTTGTAATCGTTCTCTTGCAATTTAATAAAAAGAAATTAAAAACCGTGTCGCATTCCCACCATGATGATTTAGAGGTTCTACTATGAAACTTTTCTGCGGAAATTCTAATCCACGCCTAGCTGAAGATGTTGCAAATTATTTGAACATCCCCTTAGGAAAAGCCACCGTAAAACGTTTCGCTGATCAAGAGATTTTCGTAGAATTGCATGAAAATGTGCGTGGACAGGATGTGTTTGTTTTGCAATCTACATCCTATCCAGCCAATGATCACTTGATGGAATTACTCATCATGATTGATGCGCTTCGTCGTTCTTCGGCACGTCGCATCACAGCTGTTATCCCTTATTTTGGCTATGCACGCCAAGACCGTAAACCTGGTCCGCGTACTCCCATTTCCGCAAAACTTGTTGCCAACCTGATTACTGAAGCAGGAGCCCATCGTGTTTTAACATTAGACCTTCATGCAGGACAAATTCAAGGTTTTTTTGATATCCCTACGGATAATCTTTATGCTGTTCCCGTCATTTCTCGCGATGTCAAAGTGCATTATTCTCTTGAAAATGTTATTGTTGTTTCACCTGATGTGGGTGGTGTTGTACGCGCACGCTCGCTCGCCAAGCGTTTGAACAGCTTGCTTGCTATTGTAGATAAACGTCGTGAACGTCCCGGTGAATCAGAGGTTATGAATATCATTGGAGATGTATCGGGAAAAGATTGCCTTTTGCTTGATGATATTGTTGATTCAGGTGGAACTTTATGCAATGCAGCAAGTGCTCTGCTTAAACATGGTGCCAATAGTGTCACGGCTTATATCACGCACGGTGTTCTTTCTGGTAATGCAATCGAACGAATTACCAATTCAGAGATGAAAGAATTGGTTATTACAGATTCAATTATGCCAACACAAGCTATTGAGAACGCCCATAATATTCGTGTTTTGCCCATTGCCGACCTTATTGGGGAAGCAATAGCAAGGACAGCAGCAGAACAATCGGTTTCCAGCTTATTTGGTTAAAGTGGTTCCTTGGGGTCTCCGGGTGCTGTTTCAACACCAAGATCAGGAAATGCAACAATACGTTGACCACTAAAATGCGTGTGAATAACAATAAGTCCACGCTCTTCAAAGTAGGTTAAAAGTCGGCGTGCACGGCTTAAAGAATGAGTTCCATAAAGACGTGCTAAAAATGCATCCGATGGACATGGCTTTCCCCCTAATGCAGCCTGTGCTACATTCAAGAACACTCCTTGGACATCTTCTTCTAAACTTTCTGATATCTGCAAAATATGTTTCCAATGTTCACTGACAGCCGTTTGTTCATCAACAAAAGCCTGAGCAATAGCCAATTTACGCCGAAACTGTGAAAGATTAAAAGGAACCTTTGACATACCATGGATACGACAACGAACTGAAAAATCTTGATAAAGCACCGCTGTTGAACGATAAAAAGCCTCAGAATCTTCAAGAATTTCCCGAATAATATGTTCTGCTTGGCCGTCACGCTCAACATCAGAAAGTTCAGGAAATAAACTCGGGGTTTCTTCCAACAACTCTTGTTTTTTATGCACTACCTCCTCTAACATCTCGTGCATTGATTTTTCCCTCATCGGCTCTCGTATTTGTTTAAATGGCTTTAAAATTTCCTCTGGTGAAGCAGTAAAAACGAGCTCTTGCACATCATCCCGCTCTGTTGGAAGTGGCATTAATTTAGGGCTAGAAGAGCGTGCCAAAGTTTCAACAGAACCGATAATGATTGGTAAGGGACGTCGTGATAAAGCGGGACCTAAAGCTATAAAATTCCCCCGCTCAAGATCTCTAAACATTTCCGCTTGGCGGCGCTCCATTCCCAAAAGATCAGCAGCGCGCACCATATCAATATCTAAAAAAGTCCGCCCTATTAAAAAGTTTGAAGCTTCAGCAGCAACATTTTTGGCCAACTTAGCCAAACGTTGTGTCGCAATAACACCAGCAAGACCACGTTTACGCCCTCGACACATAAGATTGGTCATAGCACTAAGAGAAATCTTACGTGCTTCATCAGAAACTTCTCCTGCCGCAGTTGGAGCAAACAATTGTGCTTCATCGACAACGACAAGCATAGGATACCAATAATCACGTTCCACATCAAACAGTGCCCCAAGAAAAGCCCCTACAGCACGCATCTGTTGTTCAGTATCCAAACCTTCAAGATTAAATACCACTGAAACCCGATGTTGGCGAATGCGATGAGCAATACGAGTCAATTCTAATTCACTACGTTGAGCCTCTACAATAACATGACCGAATTTATCTGCCAAAGTTACAAAATCGCCTTCTGGATCAATTACACAATGCTGCACCCACTTAGCACTTTGCTCCAAAAGACGGCGTAAAAGATGTGATTTCCCTGAACCGGAATTACCTTGTACAAGAAGACGTGTCGCCAATAATTCTTCCAGATCAAGAAGTGCTGGCATCGATTTATGCAAAGCACGACTCTCTGACATCTCACCCAAGGCAATCTCAACCTTCATAACATCTCCAGTGTTTGATTTTGAACATATCAGTGCCAGCGCATATTGGTTGATTCTCCATCCACACCGTAATTTGTAACATTTCCTCCTTTTTAACGGTAGAAATCATCGATTTTTCCCACAACTCTTGCATCTATGAATAGTTTGAATTATAGAACAAGCTTCTGCGTAGACACCCTTGGAGGCAACGCAGAATGGAGCGATCGCTGTTGGTTAGCGCATATCTTCATATCCATGCAAAAACTATTATTGTTTTTGAAGGATCTCCAATCATGTAAAAAGGACTTAAATTATGAGCAAAAGCTACACTCTTAAGGCCGAAAAACGCGAGCGGGTTGGTAAGGGGTCCTCCCGTGAACTTCGCCGCAACGGTCTTATTCCTGCTGTCATTTATGGTGAAAAACAACCCCCTTTGGCAATAACAGTTCCCTATAAAGAAATTTTCTACAAAATTCATGCCGGTGGTTTTCGTACCACCATTGCAACGATTATTCTTGACAAGCAAAAAATTATGGTTTTGCCAAAAGATTATCAATTAGATCCCGTGCGTGACTTTCCCCTCCATGTAGATTTCTTACGCATTTCAGCAAAATCCGTTGTAGAAGTGAATATTCCTGTCCACTTCCTCAATGAAGATACAGCACCTGGACTTAAAAAGGGTGGTGTCCTCAATATTGTTCGGCACGAAATTGAATGTACTGCTCCAGCAAGTGCTATTCCTGAAGCTATTGAAATTGATCTCGCCAGCTACTCTATTGGTGATTCTATTCACATTTCAGCAGTGCAACTGCCAAAAGATGTGACTCCCATCATCCAAGATCGAGATTTTACCATTGCAACCATTTCAGCTCCTGCTGGCATGGATGTCAGTGATGAAACTTCTGAACAAGAAGACGATGAAGAAAACACGCAAACTTCATAAAACTCAAAAGGCGGGAATTTTTTCCGCCTTAATTTATGAGACATTATCTTACTCATACTTTGACTGAAGATGCACATGTGGCTTATTGCTGGTCTTGGCAATCCTGGTTTACAATATCAAAATAACCGCCATAATATCGGTTTTATGGCTGTTGATGCCATTTATCAGTCCTTCTCTTTTTCTCCATGGTCGAAGAAGTTTCAAGCAGAAATCTCCAATGGTTTCATAAATAATGAGAAAATTTTTCTTATAAAACCGCAAACTTTTATGAATCTTTCTGGTCAAGCTATCGGTGAAGCTTTGCGATTTTATAAATTAGATTTGAAGAATTTGATCATCATTTATGATGAGTTAGACCTGTCACCGGGAAAAGTTCGTATAAAAATTGGTGGAGGAAATAATGGGCATAATGGTATTAAGTCTATTGATGCCCATTGTGGTACTAACTATTGTCGTATACGCATAGGAATTGGTCATCCTGGAAAAAAAGAACTTGTTCATCAGCATGTTCTGGGAAATTTTACCAAATCTGATCAAGAATGGTTATCCCCTCTCTTAGAGGCAATTGCAAAAAATATCGCTCTCCTTATAAAAGATGATAAATCCCTCTTTATGAATGAAATTTCACAAACGATAAAAAACAATCAAAGCCATTGACTTGCGTATCACAGTCGCGTGAAGCATATGGATAAGAACTCTTGAAAAAAGAAAAAAATGCCTCTTATAAACTTTCTCAAAGGCAAAATCTGTTGGCAACGTGAGAAGCTAGAAAACAGAATAAGAATACAAGCTTATGTACACTTTTGAAAAAGAAAGGCTTATCTTCTCTTTTGAGAGAAAGAGAAGATTGAACAGCAAACCAAAAGATTCAAATGGCTCTCTCCAATCTTCTCCCCTAAATTAAAAAAATTCATTTGGCTGAATGGTCGACTGTAGCGGATCATAGCCATTTGATTGTTGACTATAAACTGTAGGAATACTCCTATTGTTTTGTAAGACCACAACACGCGAACCAACGGGAACACGATCATAAAGATCAATAATATCTTGATTAAGCAAACGAATACACCCACTTGAAATAGCACGCCCAATTGACCACGATTCGTGTGAGCCATGAATACGGAAAAGTGTATCTTTCCCATTTTTGAACAAATAAAGTGCCCGCGCACCTAATGGATTATCGGGTCCTGGTGGCATTCCTTTCCCAAGATGACCATAACGTTCTGGTTCTCGAGCCATCATAGCTGCAGTAGGAGCCCAATTTGGCCACCGACGCTTGCGCTGTACAACCCCTTCACCATCAAATGCTAAACCTTCCTTACCGACCCCAATCCCATAACGCAAAGCCTTTCCATTTTCACCAATAAGGTAAAGAAAACACTCTTGCGTATCGATAACCAATGTTCCAGGTGGATAAGATGTATAATAAATCACTTCTTGTCGCCAAAACTTTGGATCAATTGTCGCAAGATCAACAGCAGGTAACAAATAGGTCTCATTCGTTACAGGACCGTACAAAGCCTGTATTTCTGGTGGAATGTATCGAACTTGTTGAAAAGGAACCGATGACATATCTGACTGATGTGTAGCACATCCAGCTAAAGCCAAAAGTGCTGCAATTAAAAAGGCACAACGAGATAACACTCTTCTATTTTCTCCGATTAATTATTTATGCAGATTTGCATATCATGAAAAACTTAGCACATTATTAACATTAATTCGAAGTTTTCTTATCCTTGAGACTAAGGAGAGCATTAAGATAAGAAGAACTAAGGTAAAAAAGCAGATTATCTGTTACTTTAGACTTTTTTCTCACTTATCGCAACACAAAGACTATAACTCTTCTGAAAATATGCTATAAAAAAGAAGCTATCTTGACTATAAAATCAAAAGAAAAGAAAGACTCTCATGGGCTTTAAATGCGGTATTGTCGGATTACCTAATGTTGGGAAATCAACTCTTTTTAATGCATTAACAAAAACAGCCACTGCACAGGCTGCCAATTATCCTTTTTGTACCATTGAACCCAATACCGGTGAAGTTGCTGTTCCAGATTTACGAATGGAAAAAATTGCATCAATCGCTGGTTCAAAAGAAATAATTCCTACACGCATTAACTTCGTCGATATTGCGGGGCTTGTACGAGGAGCTTCAAAAGGCGAAGGTTTAGGAAACAAATTTTTAGCCAATATTCGCGAAGTCGATGCCATTGTCCACGTTTTACGATGTTTTCAAAATGAAGATATTACCCATGTAGAAGGGCGTATTGATCCTGTTTCTGATGCCACAACCGTTGAAACCGAACTCATGCTTGCCGATCTTGAGAGCCTTGAGCGAAGAATCGTACAAATCCGTAAACGTGCAACAGGAAAAGATAAAGAAGCTCTCACAATTTTACCCCTTATGGAAAAAGCATTAAACATACTGCAACAGGGAAACCCTGTCCGGTTATTACTCAAAGATATCTCTTCCGATGAACACCCCATTCTTAAGAGTTTGAATCTTTTAACCTCCAAGCCTGTACTTTATGTTTGTAACGTAAGCGAAAATGACGCCGCTCATGGAAATAGCTTTACCCAAACAGTTGAAAAAATGGCAACAGAGCAAAATGCGCAAAGCATTATCATTTCTGCTTCTATCGAAGCGGAAATCACACAACTGAGTGATGCTGAAGCATCAGAATATCTCAATGCTCTAGGACTCTTCGAACCAAGTTTAAATCGCCTTATTCGTGCTGGCTACTCTTTGCTTGATCTCATTACTTACTTCACCTGTGGGCCTAAGGAAACACGAGCATGGACAATTACGCGTGGTACAAAAGCTCCCCAAGCAGCTGGCGTTATTCACTCAGATTTTGAGCGCGGTTTCATTCGTGCCCAAACCATCAGTTACAATGACTATATTGCTCTGGGTGGAGAAAGTGGTGCAAAAGAAGCAGGAAAAGCCCGCGATGAAGGAAAAGAATACATTGTACAAGATGGCGATGTCATGTTATTTAAACATAATACTTAAATCTTCACTCTGTCTTAATAGTTTATCTTGAAAACTTTGTAATAGGTCCTTGGAATCTTGTAGCAAAAGCTGCCAAGAATTTTTTGAACAAAAAAATGTTGCTAGCATATTATTATGATAGCAACAGTTTTATCCATTAAAGAATGGACATATAAAATTAGCGCGCCCAACGCCCTTCGTATTTAAATGTTGGAGCGTCCTTTAAAGAATCCTTTGTCGCATTTGTAATGAGTTTCCATTTACCATAATCATTTGTCATCTGGATTGTTTCTGGAGAAACGACTACATAACTCTCGCCTATGCCAAGAAAACCACCAACAGCAACAACAAACCCTGCAATATTATTTTCACGCAAAATAATATCTTTTACTTCACCAATATTTTCATCTTCTATATTATAGACATTGGCGCCTATAAGGCTGGAAGCAACAAAATCCGTTGCTAAAGGTGTCACATAACGCACAGACTTATCTACCCCCACCTGTACAATACCCGTAGAAGAGATCATTTCAGGTTTTGAAGGCACTTCAAAAGACTGGGCGTAAGTACTAGAAACCATCAAAATTGACATAAGAGTAGTACATGCAATTTTTTTCATTTTAACATCTCCGTTTTTACTTTGCTTTTACTTTATAAAATCTCAATGCATCATAAACAGATTTGTTCCTTATGCTCTTTATACTCTATACTCTTTCAAGCCTTGTCGCTTTATCATTTTCTCTTTATTTCGTCTTTTGTTTCTTTCTCTAACTCTTCTTCTAAACCACACCAAATACGATTTTTTAAAATATAAACAAGCCCTGCAAAAATGATTAAAAATAAAATAACACGAAAACCGGTTTTTTTACGAATTTCCATATGAGGATCGGCAGCCCACATCAAAAAAGCAGAAACATCGCGCGCGTAATGTTCAATGATTTCTGGAGTTCCATCTTCATAAGCAACCATACCATCACTCAAAGGAGGAGCCATAGTTAAAGAATTCCCGCCAATAAAATAAGGATTATACCAATAACCATCCGCAACTTTTATCTCCTTCGGTGCCTTCTGATATCCTGTTAAAAGAGCTGTAATATAATCTGGACCAGCTGTATCATAATGAGTCAATGCATCAGTAATTAAAGCAGGAAAAGGCAAAGATACACTACGTGCACGTACCATCAATGACAAATCTGGAGGATAAGCACTATTCAAAATAAATCTTGCTTCTTCTTCATGCGCAAAGGGAGAAGGGAAATAATCCGTTGCAACCCCAGCACGTTTAAAAAATTTTCCTTCTCGATTAGGACCATCGCGCACTTCATATTGCCCCGCCAAAGCTTTAATCTGTTCTTGATCATACCCAAGAGCTTTTAAATTGCGAAAAGCCACATATTTTAGCCCATGGCAGCTGGAACAAACTTGTTTATAAACCTTTAACCCACGCCTCAATTGCGCCTTATCATAAAGCCCAAATGGACCTGAAAAACTCCATTCTTGTTTTTTAGGAATCCTTAAAGGAAAAGAAATAAATTCCTCCTCCTGATCAGAGGCATCTCTCGCTAAACTCTGAGCAGAAAAGCTCATAGCAACGATAACAATCAGTCCGACAAAAACATTTACCATAGTCTCTTTTTTTTCTGTTTTAAATCTTGCATAATTGAAGAAGGAAGAGAACAATTTTTTTCAAAGGCTGGCAAAGTAGGCAAAATAACCAAAAAGAATATAAAATAATAAACCGTAGCCAATTGCGTCCATAAAAGGATTTTGTCATTTATTTCTCTTGACCCCAACCAACCAAGGAAAACGACATCAATAACCAACGCCCAAAAGAAAATTTTATAAACAGGTCGATATCTTGCTGAACATATTTTAGAGCGGTCTAACCATGGCACAAAAATTAAAATGCAAATCGAACTGACGAATAAAACAAAGCCCACAAAAGTGGAAGGGAAAATACCAATATCAAAAGTTATAGCACGAAGTATCGCATAAAAAGGCAAAAAATACCATTCTGGAACCACACGAAGAGGTGCTTTTAAAGGATCTGCCACATTATAATTTTCAGCCTGCCCCATATAATCGGGCATATAAAACAAAAACCAGGCAAAGAAGATCAGAAAAACAGTAATAGCAAAAATATCTTTGATAAGCGCATAAGGTGAAAATGGAACCGTTTCCTTATCTGATTGTATAGCAAGACCCGTTGGATTGCCTTGCCCAACACAATGGATTGCCCAAATATGCAGCCCCACAAAAAGAAGCAAAACAAATGATAAAACATAATGGAAAACATAAAAACGATTCAACGTTGGTTGTCCTACGCCATAACCACCCAGAAGTGTCTCATGCAACCATGTCCCCACCAAAGGTATCGTTTTTAAAAGCCCTGCAATCACTGAAGCCGCTGAAATAGACATCATCCCCCAAACAAGCACATAACCAAAAAATGCTATTGCCATCATGATGATATAAATAAAAATACCTGTAACCCACACCATTTCTCGCATATTTTTATAAGAACCATAATAAAGTCCACGTGCCAAATGGATATAAACAGCAATAAAAAAAAACGAAGATCCTACAGAATGCCATGGACGAAAAAGCCAACCAAACTGCCCTTCACGCCGAAATCGTTCACTAGTTTCAAAAGCCAAATGAATATCTGGAACATAATGCATAGCCAAGACAATACCAGTCAAGAGCTGTGATAAAAGCATAATGGTCAAAATACCGCCAAATGTGTAAAAGTAATTAAGATTACGCGGAACAGGAAAAATTATAAATGTATTATAAAAAAAACGAGGAAGAGGAAAACGCTTATCAAACCAACGAGCAAGAGCATTTTTAGGACAATAAGGAGGAAAGCTTGTCATAACCTTATCCTATTTTGAGCAAAGTATCAGAAAGAAATTGGTAAGGTGGAATAGCCAAATTATAGTTAGCTGGACCTGACCGCACTCTTCCAGCAGTATCATAAACAGACCCATGACAAGGACACAACCATCCTCCAAATTTACCCGATTGCCCAAGTGTTACACAGCCTAGATGCGTACAAAGATTAATAACAATAAGCCAATTTTCACGTCCTTTACCTGCTGAACGCGCAAAATCTGTTGCTTCTTTTTCACCTTCAAGATTAGGATTTCGCGCTTGACGGTCTTTTAGAAGACTTAATTTAGTAGCGCGCGCATCAGCAATTTCTTTTGTCGTACGATTTCGAATAACAACAGGCTGTCCTCGCCACTTTACCGTCACCGACATCCCCTCTTCAATACCAGAAAGATCAACCTCAACAGAGGAAGATGCCAAAATAGCTTCATCTGGACGCAACTGACGGATAAAAGGCCACGCAACCGCTCCCATTCCAACTGCTCCTGCAACAGCTGTTACCAAAAACAGAAAATCCCGCCTCGTTTGCTCAACCATGGCCTTAACTTAAAGAGACTATTTGCTAAAACATTCTTCTACCATACCCTCTCCCATTGTACAATGCTTGATCACTGAGTTGCCTCAACCATAACAACATGCCTGTAAAAAACTTCTGCCATTTGTATGGTCTATACAAAAAACTGCTTTATAATGATAATTCATCGTTTTACAGAGTGAATGAAATACTGAAACACCGTAAACTTCTTTCATTTCAAACCTATTCATATTAATCAATCAAAATTACTCCCCCGCCTGTGAAAAATGGAGATAGCGTGTAAATAAACACTCCTAAAGAAAGAAACATAGTCTTGTTATGACCAGGTCTCAGTAAATAAGTTGAGCTTATCGATTATTTCTTTAACACATTTACAGCACCTCTCCCTCCCTCAATTCCAACTGGTTGAATGAGTATTTTTTCCGCTTCTGCTTTTGCATAAAAAGCATATTTTGTTGATTTTCATTAAAATGGATGATCTAACCTTATTAAATATCCCACTTTTCAACATAATGAGCCAATCCATTTCATGTATCGCTCAATATAAAGGAAGTCCCTAATAGGGAGATTCTCTCTTATCCCAAACAAACCTGTGTACATAACTTTTTCCCTGAAATTTAAAGTGAATAAAAATTAAACGTAAAAAAACATGTATTTCTCAAAGCATATTTTTCGAATAAATTGTGGCGCTTCTTTACAAAGTCGAAAGAAAAATCATATTACAGAGAACATGACACTTCATATAGCTCTTTTCCAACCTGATATCGCTGGTAATACTGGAACGATTTTACGTCTCAGCGCTTGTTTTGGTTTACATGTGCACATTATTGAACCCGCAGGCTTTAATCTGTCGGATCGTAATCTCAAACGCGCAGGATTGGATTATCTCGAATATGCTTCCTTAGAACGACACATCGATTGGCAACATTTTATAAGCTCCATGAAACACTTTAACCGCCGTCTGTTGCTTTTAAGTACAAAAGCAAAAACATGCTATACGCAGATATGCTATCAAAAAAATGATGTTTTACTTTTTGGTCGTGAAACAGCTGGGGTTCCCGATTATGTTCATGAAGCTGCCGATTACACATTGAAAATTCCCATGCAACCACAGGCACGCTCTCTAAATCTCGCCATGTGCGTAGCCATAACAACGGGAGAAGCATTACGACAAATTGGTTATCATGAAAGAAACTGTAATCTATAAAAACACAACAATTCCATTAAAATCTTTAGTAGAATATAATGAGTAATTAAAAGCGCATAAAGTTCAATAATACTTTTGGAATAACTTACAGAATGCCTATAAAAACCCATAAATTATCACGAAAACAATATACAACATATAAAGAACAGTTAGAGCGTATAACGCTTATCATTTTCCAACAATCAAGTGCTGATAAAATAAATATTTCTTAGTGCTCATCACATCCATTTCATATCACCACCTATGAATGATTAAATACTCCTCATAGTAAAAATCCATTGGACATCCCCCTCTTTATGCTCATACAAAGTGCAAACCGCTATCATTATTCTTTTTATCCGTTTTCACTTTCAAAATCCTTATCTTTGAAATGGTTCATACGAGACTTTTTTTCTCTCTGTAATCATTTTTCCTCACACGGATTTCCCCACTTGTAATGTGTAAGGCTATAATTTTGATTGATGTAATAAGAACAGGTTTGAAATAACCTTACAATATTCAGAGCTCTTGTTTCACATGACGAATAATGAATTATTATTATAAATCAATTTTTTCTAATAATACATGACGATCCATTAAAAATCCGCTTTCAACCCATATCATTTCTAACTCTTTAAGCTTTTTTCCTAAAAGCACACCTTTAGCAAAACCTTTCTTTATTAAATCGTTACCATTAATGGGAAAAGTTGGAATCTGCCATTTTTTGGCAAGTTGATGAAGCTTGACATAATCCTCTGCTTTTTGCAAAGCATCACTTTTTTCCAGATTATCGAGATGTGATGCAGCGACAGACAACGATAATTGATCTAAAACTGGCTGTCGTCCATGAAAATAAATCAGTTTTTGCACAAAATGATCAGAACTGTTTTGGTTTATTATTTCTAACTCTGCCCATTCTTTTAATCGCGTTCTTTCTTTATGGGAAAAATGCAAGCGCTGTGCCATTTCATGAAGACGTATGGGGTCAGGAGGAAGAAGGCTTTCTAGCCGTAACAATGGATCAACTTTCCAACCAAGAGCGTGTTCTGTCTTCACCAATGCGTGAATTGCATCAATACCCCATCGTTCTGTTTCAGGAAAAATGAGTGCCAAAATTCTGCTTTGTCGCATCCATAACAGAGCACGCGTTGGATCAAACGCCGTAAGAAGCTTTTTCATTTCTGCCCAAATACGTTCAGAAGAAAGTTTTTTTAAACCGTCTTTTAAACGAACACATGCCTTCAATCCTTGTACATCAGGTCGCCCTGCTCCATACCATGCAAAAAAGCGAAAAAAACGTAAAATACGCAAATAATCTTCGCAAATACGATCTTCTGCAATCCCAATAAAACGAACTGTTCGGCTAGCAATATCACTCAAACCTCCCACATCATCATAAAGATTGCCAGCAGCATCACAATAAAGCGCATTTATCGTAAAATCCCGCCGTTCAGCATCTTTTTTCCAATCACGACCAAATGCCACTTTTGCATGACGACCATCTGTTTCAATATCGCAGCGAAGCGTTGTAACCTCATAGGAACATGAATGAGCAACTACTGTTATTGTACCAAAAGTAATCCCTGTAGGAATAGCTTTAAATCCTGCTTCTTCTACACGTGCAATAACCTGTTGCGGCAAACAGGTTGTTGCAATATCAATATCACTAATAGGCTGCCCTAGCAGTTGATTGCGCACTGCTCCCCCTACAATACGCGCCTCTTCTCCCTCCAAAGACAAAACACGAAGAAGTGTTTGGATATCCCTTTGTTGTAACCACGCAACCTGTTTGAAGTCCTGTCTTATGTTCACCCTTTAACCTTTCAAAAAAGTTGTCTTCATTGCTTTAAAGAACTCTCTTCATACAACAAAATTTTTAAGACATCCCTTATAAAACACGTCTATTCCTTCCAAAAAACTTTTCTCTTCTTGTATACGAATATGAAAAAATGGCATATGATACTTCATTTCTTCTCATTTTCTGTTACAAACAATAAGATATCCATTATCATGCAGAGAAAATTACCATTTTTGCGACAAACGCCTTAAGGAAGAAATATGAGTCAACATGATCCATCATCCAATTCTGTAAAAAAGGTCAATATCAATCATGAGGCTCAAGTCATTATTGATGATATTGATACGGCACACAAAGAATTGGATATTTTACAACAAGAAATTGACAAAGTTATTTTTGGGCAAAATCAGGTAATCGAATATGCTTTAATCGCTATTTTTGCTGGTGGTCACGCCCTTCTTGTTGGTGCTCCAGGACTTGCAAAAACACGTCTTGTTGAAACATTGGGAACAGTCTTAGGGCTTGACGAAAAACGCATCCAATTTACTCCTGACTTAATGCCATCGGATATTATTGGTTCTGAAATTATGGATTCCGATAAAGACGGTAAACGTTCTTTTCGATACATTCAAGGTCCTATTTTCACGCAACTTCTCATGGCCGATGAAATCAATCGTGCTTCTCCACGGACACAGTCAGCCCTTTTACAAGCTATGCAAGAATATCATGTTACTGTTGCAGGGAACCGTTATGATTTGCCACAACCTTTTCATGTTCTTGCAACGCAAAATCCTCTCGAACAAGAAGGAACCTATCCACTTCCTGAAGCGCAACTAGATCGCTTTTTGATGCAAATCGATATTGACTATCCTGACCTCACAACAGAGCGACGGATCATTTTAGAAACAACAAAAGAAAAGAAATCAAATGCAAAACCAATTTTATCTGCCAAAAAATTGCAAAAAATTCAAAATATCGTTCGCAAAATGCCTCTTTCAGAAAATGTGATCGAAGCTATTTTAAAAATTGTCCGCTCAACTCGCCCTCATAAAGACAATAGCCTTGCTAATACTTATGTTTCTTGGGGACCTGGTCCACGGGCATCACAAGCCCTTTCACTTTGTGTTCGCGCCCGTGCTCTTTATTATGGACGCTTAGCCCCCTCACTTGATGATGTTGAAGCATTGGCCTATCCCGTATTACAACACCGCATGGCTCTTAATTTTTCTGCCCGTGCTGAAGATATAACCGTAAAAGATATTATCAATAATCTTGTGAAAGATGCTCTTTGAATGGCTATTGGCAAAAAAGTTTTACAAAAGCCTCCATTGTCGCTGGCAAATGAACTCCATAAGGATATTGGCAAAATGCCATATTTCCTTTTACAAGCGCGTCATATCGCTAATACACTGATAACCGGATGGCATGGACAACGTAAACGCGGTAATGGGGAAAACTTTTGGCAATTTCGTCCCTATATGGAAGGAGAATCCATTACCCGCATTGATTGGCGTCGCTCAGCGCGTGATGAAAATACGTATCTCCGCGAACACGAATGGCAAATGACACAAATCGTTTGGCTCTGTCCCGATCAGAGCGCATCAATGCATTACTGTTCGCGCTTTTCTAAAATCTCTAAAGGTAATCATGCCATTATTCTTACCCTTACCCTAGCATCACTTCTTGCTCGCAGTGGCGAACATATTGCTATTCCAAACTTAATGTCCCCCACAATGACATCAAATGTCGTAGAGCGAATAGCCTTTGCTTTAGAAAATCATTCAGATGAAAATTCATTTCCGGATTTTTCAACGATTACACGCTTTTCACATGTCGTTATAATGAGTGATTTTCTCGACTATCCTGAAAAAATCATCCAACATTTAACTGTTTTAACTACAAAACAGGTGACAGCTCATTTAATTGAAATTTCTGATCCCGCAGAAGAAAGCTTTCCCTACACAGGCCACACAGAATTTTTTGATCCTGAAACGAAAGAGAAACATGTTTCCACAAAAGCAGAAGATCTTCGTAAGAACTATTGTAAACTATATCACGCAAGGCGACAAGAATTGGCAAATTTTTGCGCACGCCAAGGATGGTCTTATCATGTTAGTACAACGGATCAACCTTTAACAGAGACCATTTTTTATCTTGCAAATACAATGGGCGGCTCTCCATTGCAAAAAAGGGGGACGCTTTGAGTTTTTCTGCTCCCTTTCTGTTACTAGGGCTTTTATTCCTACCGGTCATTTGGTGGCTGTTGCGGATAACTCCTCCATCTCCGCGTAAAGAGCTTTTCCCTCCGTTACGCTTCTTACCCAAACCGACTCATCAGCAAGAAACAGCAAAACATACACCTTGGTGGTTGCTCTTGTTGCGTTTAACCATAGCGGCACTTGTTATCATAGCTTTAGCACGCCCCACGTGGAATCAAAAACCAATCAGCTTTTCGGGATCTCAACCCCTTGCACTCATTATTGATAATGGTTGGGCTTCTGTAAAAGAATGGAAAAAGCGCATCTCTATCGCTGAAATGCTCCTTACACAGGCAGAAAAACAGCAAAAAAATATTTACCTTGTTGCAACGGCTGAAAATGATATCTCCAATATAGAGCCCCAACCAGCTAAGATTATAAAACAGCATTTAATGCATTTGCAACCGCGTCCTTGGTCTGTCAACCGTGTGCATGTCTTAAAAAAACTCAGAAAAATAACCAAAGGAAAACCTCTTGATATTGCTTATTTAAGTGATGGATTACAAACAAATGAAGATGAGCAAACTTTTGCTTTGCTTGAAGAATTAAAACCTGAAAAATTCTTATGGTATTTGGCGGATATTTCCGATTTAATCGGTATAACATCCGTAGAAAATAATGATGGAAGTATGGTCGCGCGTATTATCCGCTCAACAACACACGGCAAAACTTCCGCTACACTCAACCTCTACGATTCAAACAATCAACTTCTCGGTCAATTTACGAAAAATTTTTCTGAAGGAGAAACAACAGCTCTTGTCCCTTTTGATGTACCACTTGAACTACGCAATGACATCGCTTGGATAAAAATGAATAATCAAAACCATGCTGCTGCAACTTTCTTGGTAGACAGCCATAATAGGATAAGCCGTGTTGCTCTTCTATCACCCGATACCAATGAAATGGCACAGCCTTTACTTTCTCCATTTTATTACATTATCAAAGCATTACAGGAATATACACAGCTTATAACCGCCGGTGGAAGAGAGCTTTCAACGGATATTGATTATTTGCTTAAACAAAATCCATCTGTTTTCATTATGAGCGACATGGTTAACATGCCTGAAAAAGCAGAAAAAAAACTTTCTGATTTTGTGAATAAAGGGGGAACACTCATCCGCTTTGCAGGAGAAAAACTCAGTAGTGCAGAACATTATGATAGTCTCCTTCCGATACCGCTGCGTCAGGGTCAACGTTTCCTTGGAAGTATTATGTCTTGGACGAAACCACAAAAGCTTGCTCCTTTTGCAAAAAATAGTTTTTTCTTTGATCTCCCTTTTCCAGAAGATGTCTCTGTCTCGCGCCAAATCCTCGCAGAACCAGCCCCAGATCTTTTTGAAAAAACGTGGCTTAGCCTTGCGGATGGAACCCCTCTTATTACCGCAGCAAAACGTGGTAAAGGAACCCTCATTCTCATTCATGTTGCTCCTGACCCAACATGGTCTAATCTTCCTCTTTCTGGCTTTTTTGCACAAATGTTGCAAAAACTAATCACATTAGGGTCTCACGAAAACACCAACCTAACACATAGAGAAAAAAGAACAATGGTACAAAACCCGTGGCGAACCATAGCCGCTGACGGACAATTACAAGTACCGCCCTCTCATGTTGTTCCACTGGTCTTTGACTCTCAAAATCCACCCCATCCTTCCTATAATACTCCCCCAGGACTTTATGGTGTCAAAAGCGATTTTTATGCACTCAATCTCTTAACTCATTCGTCGCACTTGATGAAACAATCATCATTGCCAACTTCTCTTAATAAAAGCCCTTTATCTTACGATACAAAAGAAAAAAATCTTATCGGTCCACTTTTAGGATTAGCCATCTTATTATTCGCCTTTGACAATTTTCTCATTTTATGGATGGGAGATATTTTTTCTTTCATGAAACGGCGTAATATATTTCTCCTCCCTTTTATAAGTCTTATTGCCTTATTTTCATATGATCCAACACTTCATGCACAAACGAAAGAAAATCATCATGATAGTGTACAAGCTGCTGGTGCAACACATCTTGCCTATGTTATAACCAATAATCATGAAATTGATACAACGAGTAAAAGTGGTCTAGAAGCGTTAAGTCAATTTATCGCAGAACGTACAATGCTTACCCCAGGCTCTGTTACAGCACTTGATCTCGATAAAGATGAACTCTCTTTTTATCCTCTTATTTACTGGCCAATTGATGTTAAGAGTCCTATACCTACCCCCAAAAGTCTTGAAAAAATAAATAACTTTATGAAACATGGGGGAACAATTTTATTTGACACACGCGATCAGATAAAGAGTAATCTTAATCTTGAAGGAGATGCCACTCCAGAAACGCAACGATTACGAGATATCTTAAAAGAGTTAAATATTCCATCCATTGAGCCAGCATCAACGGATCATGTTGTTGCACGTTCTTTTTATATTATGCCAGATTTTCCTGGTCTCTACCGTGGTTCACCTTTATGGATTGAATCCTCATCAACAAACAAAAAAAATAAAAATTCTCTTGCTAGCGGTGATAATGTAAGTTCTCTTCTCATCACCGCCAATAACTTTGCCGGGGCTTGGGCACTCGATGAAAAAGGGACATGGAAATATCCCCTTGTTCCCAATGATCCAATGCAACGTCTATGGGCATTTCGTGCAGGTTTAAATATTGTCCTTTATGTTCTTACAGGAAACTATAAAGCGGACCAAGTTCATGTTCCAGCACTCTTGGAACGCTTTAAAAGAGAAAGAAGGCAATGATATCATTTTTCACTTTTCAGCCTTTTTTACCACTCATTTGGATTCTGTTCTTAAGTGGAATATCAATGCTTTTTGTCGTTGTTGGTCTTGTTACGCAACGTCAAGGTTCTTTATTTCGTCTGATGGCATTAAGCGCCCTCATCCTTGCTTTGCTCAATCCAATGATCATAAAAGAACAGCGCGAACCACTGAAAAGCACCGTAGGTATTGTTATTGACCGCAGCAAAAGCCAAACATTTGGAACACGTACAAACGACAGTGATGAAGCGCGCGCGCAATTAACGCAAGCATTAGCGCATTATCCACAATTTGAACCACGCTTTATTGAAGCTGGAAAACTTGCTGATAATCAGTATGCGCCCTCAACGAATTTGTTTGAGGCTTTAAAACAAGCAGTATCTGATGTACCGCCCTCTCGTTATGCAGGAACCATTTTTATCACCGATGGACAAGTGCATGACATTCCTGACCTATCAGACCTTCATCATGAAGCCCCTCTCAATGCCCTGATTACAGGGCACTCAGATGAATTTGATCGCCAAATCAAGTTTATTTCTCCTCCACGCTTTGCCCTTGTCAACAAACCACAAACGCTCTCCATTTTGGTAGAAGATAAAGGGCCAGCCCAAAAAACAATACCACAGAAAGCAAATATTACATTAAGCGTCAATGGGCAAGACATTGGCCATTATTCTGTAACTCCTGGCGTGATTTTTCAAACTGAAATTACCCTTCCTCATGCTGAAAAAAATATTATCCAAGTGATAACCGATCCACACAAAGGTGAACTAAGCTTTGAAAACAACCGCGCCATAACAATCATTGAAGGAATCAGAGAAAATTTACGCGTTCTTCTTATTTCAGGTGCTCCTTATAATGGAGAACGGACATGGCGAGACCTTTTGAAAGGTGACTCCAATATTGATCTTGTTCACTTTACTATTTTACGTCCTCCCACCAAAGCAGATAATACGCCCTTAAGCCAATTATCCTTGGTGGTCTTTCCGACAAGAAAACTCTTTGTTGAAGAGATTAATAACTTTGATCTCATCATCCTTGATGGCTACCAGCACTCTGCTGCTCTACCCTTAATCTATTATGATTATATCGCCCAATATGTACAAAAGGGGGGTGCATTGCTGATGGTAACAGGACCTGAATTTACAAAAAACAACTCACTTGCGAAAACACCTTTAATAAGCATTCTACCGGCATTGCCCAATGGAACTATTATTGAAAAGCCTTTTCGCCCCACATTAACCAAAGAAGGTGAGCGCCATCCTGTCACAAGGGGACTTGCAACACTTAACCTTCCAGCTTCTCAATGGGGGCAATGGTTGCGACAAATTGCTATTCAAAACATAAATAACGGAATCGCCCTCATGAAAGGAGCCGATGAACAACCACTTTTACTTCTCGCGCATGTTGATAAAGGACGTGTAGGCATGTTGCTCTCCGATGAAAGTTGGCTTTGGGCACGAGGTTTCGAAGGCGGCGGTCCTTATGCAGCTCTTTATCGTCGTATTGCCCATTGGCTCATGAAAGAACCAGAGCTTGAGGAAGAAAAATTAAGTGCAACCAGCAGCCATCATCATTTAACAATTCGCCGCCAAACTCTAAAAGACCATCCAGAACCCGCTGAAATAACCTTTCCTTCTGGAAAAAAAGAAAATATCACTCTCACCAAAGAGCAAGAAGGTCTCTTCAGCGCAACCGGGACCACTGATGAAACAGGAATTTTTACCATTAAAAATGGCGATTTAACAATACTTTCTTCTGTAGGGATACTCGATAATCTTGAATTGTTTGACTTAATTTCAACACAAGAAAAACTAGCTCCCATTATTAAGCACACCGGTGGTTACATCGGACGGTTACACCCTGAGGGAAAAGAAAACATTCATCTTCCTCCATTCAAGCTGATTCAATCAAAAATAAACCCGTCTTCTTCCCCAGCACATTCAATTGTTCTGAAAGAAGCGACAGAAACCCGTTTAATTAATACCTTTTATTTTTCGATATTTTCTGGTTTCTTGGCGCTGCTTGCTTGCCTTTTACTGTTGAGCAGCATGTGGTATCGTGAAAGCCGTTGAAAAATCTGAAATTTCATATAATAGTCTTAAAATTCAGCTTATTTTTTTGTGTATTTTCTTGTCTTTTACAATTAGATAAAAACATTGATCTATAATGATAATTTATCATTATTGTCATATTGAGTTATTATTCCCTGTAGGGTTTTTCTTTTTTGTAATACTTTCTATATTAAATTAATTAAAATCACTCGCTTGCACATCATTAAAAGAGATCTGTATGAATAAACACCATTGAAGAAAAGAGTAAAGTACCTCTTATGAATCCTCTTAAAGCAAGGATTTTCACAAAATTGGGAGGGAATAGTATGATGGTTTTACTTTGCACCTTGTATAAATGTAAAATGGTGGCGCATAATAAGCCTTATAAACGAGACTTTTCATAGAATTGAGAACTTTCGTGAAATGCGATCAAGCGCACTGGGAAATATCTCTTCAAAACAAATATATGAATGTACAACACAATGATATTTTATTTGGGATCTTCTTCTTGAATCGTTCTGTTTTGCGTGAAAAAATCTCCCGTTAAAAGCAATACATGGCAGCCAAAAACCGTAAAAATTCCTGATAAATACAATACATTCTTTTGCATTTTATACTGAATAATTAGATTTTTTATGATAATGTGTGGTCGTATGAAAGCTGTTTAAAAGTCTTAAAACTTTATGACCATCATTTTAAAGTCTATCCCATCATAGAAAAAACATATCGGCTACCAAGAATGATATGTTGTATTATGTTGTTCTTTTCATAAAAAATACAATACAGCGTTAATTCTTAAAAGAATTTTCTCATATTTTCAACAAGCTATTTTTCATTTTACAATCCTTCTTGCCTTTAAGTATCAACTTATCTTATGCTTATTATCTAAATCATTTTTAATACTCTACGAGCTTTTATGTTTTATCTTGCCCATATATCGGATGTACATCTTTCCCCTCTCCCGCAACCTTCCCTTTTTGAACTTTCTGGAAAGCGTCTTACCGGTTATCTGAATTGGCAAAGAAAACGTAAGAGTCAAATGGTAACAAATGTCCTAGAAACTTTAATAGATGTCTTGAACAAAAAAAAACCTGATCATCTTGTGATCTCTGGTGATCTTGTTAATCTTGCTCTAGATAAGGAATTTGAACAAGCACATCGTTGGCTACTTAACTTAGGACAACCTCAAGATATTTCCTTGACATTTGGAAATCATGACGCCTATGTCCGCGGTGCTTTCCAAAAAGCATGTACTCTTTTTAAACCTTGGATCACAGGTGATGTCCCTCAAAAAAGCGCCTTTCTTTTTCCTTATATGCGCATTCGCAAAAATGTCGCCATCATAGCAACTTCTTCAGCCATCGCGACACCACCTTTTCAAGCTTCTGGTTATTTTGGTAAAATGCAAGCGCAAACTTTACCGCTCTTTTTAAAGGAAGCAGCACAGCGTAACCTTTTTCGTGTCGTCATGATTCACCATCCCCCCTTTCCCAAGGCAACATCTTGGCATAAAAAACTACGAGATATAAAACGTTTTCTAGACGTTATCAAATATCACGGTTGCGAACTTATTCTTCACGGACATACTCATTTACCCACATTGAATTACATTGAAGGACCAATTAAAAAAATTCCTATTGTTGGTGTTCCTTCCGCATCACAAGCTTTTGGTGATAAAAAACCACCCGCAGGCTTTAATTTATTTTCCATTGAACACTTACAAAATCAATGGCACTGCCAATTGCAACGTTATAGCATTATCAACCCTCAAAACGAGATTGCATGTATTGAAACAATTAATCTTTAAACACCTTCATAGTTGCCAAAACAACCAAAAACGAAAATATTTTTATTTCATATCCCTTTGGAAATCATAATTCTTATTTCCCTTTTTCTCCTTAAAAGACAAAGTTTCACTTTCTCTGTCGATAAATTAATTTCTCTCAGAGAATTCTATCTGCTACCCCTCTTATATGACTGGCTTTACAAGCTCATCGGTCTACTTCCTTCCCGTCCTAAAGGACGAAAACTTCTACCACACCTGATCTATAAATAATCCAGATTCTTGTCGCACAGATTCCACCTGCTAATTGTGCATGTGATTGACTTCACAAAGTTCTACACACAAATCATGCCTTGAATTTTATCATACACTCCTCCAAAAGCATCTAATGCGCAAAATCCTTATACCACTACAGTGATGTATATTCTATAGAATAATAGAGAACCTCATTCAGATTCTATACCTGAAAATCAATAACTAAAGTATATAATTTCAATAACCAAACATACTTGTAGTTCATGAACAAATGATGTTGATTGATTTATCGTCAATACAGATTTATCGTAAATATATTTGAAATAATCCCCTACTATTTCATTCGACATTTATTATCGTACATTTAAAAGATTTATAAAAATAATAGATTCTATTTCTATAATAGGCATAGTTAATAATGTTTTTTATGTCTCGATAAATTCATAATTTGCTATCTATTTTTTCCTATAAATCACTTTATAATAATCTTTATAGATATTTTATTAATATAAATTATTATTATTAAGTTTTATTGCGGATGTAGTTTTACGTGCTTTAACGATTTTTTGTTATTAAATAAATATCTTACGACAATGAAAAACAGAAACGTCGATTGTATGAGAGGTATTTCAAATAAAACAAAACGCAATTAAGTTGCCAATTCATGTGTTTGTTTTAAAAAAGCATCTTTTAAAGCACCCAAATCCATTTCCCACAGCACCTATGAATAACGTAATGATAAGTCCATTTAGCAGCACCATCTTTACGTTTATGAAAAAGCCAGCTAGTATCAAAATCTCACACTTTGCCAAGTCCCAATGCAACGACAGCCTTTGGCACTTGAGAAGGTTCATAAGGAGTATTTTTATTCTTTCTTTCATGTTTTTTATCTCACGGCTCTCCCTCCTTTTGACGTGCAAAAGACATGGTTTTCACTGGTTCAACATGGTATAGGTTTAAAATGAGAAAATCTTATGATACTTAGGTCTCTCACTCAACATGAAAAAGTAAATTATATTTATAAATAAACGTATTGTTCGAATAAAATAGTAACTCTTTTGAGTGAAGGATATTTCACTGCACATATCTAAAAAATAAAAGCCTCATTCTAAAATGAGACTTTTGAATTTTTAATTCGGCAAAAACTAAAATTTATAAGCTACACCCACGCGGAAATCGTTTGTCTTGTAGCCCATTTCAAATTTATCATGCACGAACTTCTTCTTACCAAAATCTGAATAACGGTATTCTGCACGCACAATAACATTATCAGCCATTGCAAAATCAACACCACCTCCGAGGGTATAACCAATCATGGTCTTTTTTTCATCATGCAACCAATCAGAAAAATTAACTGCTCTGTTGTTGCTGTCAGCAACTAACCCAAAAATATTCTGAAGTTGCGTATAAGCAATCCCTCCAGAAACATAAGGCATTACACGCTCAATCGCAAAACCAACTCTCACCCGCGTAGCACCAGCCCATTTTTGTTTTAAAGTATGACGTACAGCTTCAATAGGTATTGTCGAATCCTCCTCATGAGAATCTCTTGTTAGATTTGCTTCTTCTGAAGAATTTTCTTCAGTTTGACTTTTTTTGGGTCGATTAATATCTTTTGTACCCTTTTTATCAGACCACATAATATCCGTATCAATACCTATAATAAAACCATTATCGATATCAATATTGGAACCTGCATAAACTCCCCCTATAAAACCAGAAAGTTTAGGTAAATCCTCCTTTCCAATTGGATTCCATATCCCCGTCTCATCTTTTAAATAACTTGCAGTTGTTTTACCTGAAAAGCTACCAATCTGTCCTCCAAGATAAAATCCTGTCCAAGAAAAAGCAGGAGCTGCAATAACAGGAACGGGCTGTTCAGGAGTAACCATATCCGCCGCCTGTACTACAGAAATTGAAATTAAAGAAAAGATAGATGTTGAGACTAAATACTTTGTAATCATAATTGCTCCCCTAAAAGCTAATGTGATACATAAATAATAGTAAATAGTTTCACAGTTTTTTTTTAAAATCTATAGCAAAAATGACACAGTTATAAAAAAATAAAATTAGTTTTAATAAATAATATTATAAAAAAATTTAAATATGCTTTATATTTCCATTAATTATTACATATTAGCTTTTATAGCTTCATATTAATCATGATTATACAAATAATTATAATATCAATTTTTTGAAAAAATGAGATATGTAATCAATAAAGATTTTTATCATATTGATTTTAATATTTTGGTATTATTAGTGTAATGAGACATAATCTCTATAAGTTTTTATATAAATATGTACGATAAAAACACTCTTGCATATATTTTTGTATTGAATATCCCTTAATTCATAAATGTATCTGATATACCGCTGCTTAATAAATGACCCATATGCTTTTATCATACACATGAGATAAGGCTCATAAAGAATATCATTCACTAAACTCGTCACTCATCGCTTTTTGTATAAAGAATGACACATCTAACAGAATTTTTTTTTCATCACACTTGAGAAACCAGTAGAGAACTTCACTCTAACCCTCTCAAGTGTGTAATGAAATAAAAGACAAAAATTAATATATAAAAACGGAATTAATAATTTTTATTATTCTTATAAAATTATTTTAATGTTTCATGATTTTTGTAAAAACTGAACAGACCAATTGCCCAGTTTCTGCAATTAGTTTTTCAACACGAAGCAAATCAGGTTCCCCAACACTATTTAACAAAAGGTCACTTAATCCAGGTGGCATATCATTGGGATCAAGAGAATCATTTAAGCAAAGCCGTATAATTTGACTCAAATTTGTATAAAGATGATAGGCATAATGTAAATCAGCAATACATGACTGATTAAGAAAACTGTCTGGTAAGTGATCTAAAATATCAGCTGTTGTTGCTCCAATTTGAAACTCAATGACATGCGTAATAAGAGAAAATTGAGCAATAAACTCCAAATCCATAATGCCACCAGACATCGTTTTTAAATCCCATTGATTTTTTGGCGGCTTTTCTTTTGCAATCAAGGAACGCATTTCACATACTTCTTTTGCAACTTCCTTCTTATCACGAGAAATAGCAATAATTGCACACACTTCATTTTCTAGCTTTTGTAAAAAATCAGGATCTCCTGCAATGCCTCGAGCCCTTGTTAAAGCAAGATATTCCCATATCCATGCTTCTTGGCGATAATACTTTTTAAAAAATGGAAAAGAAACAGCAACAGGTCCTTTATTGCCTAACGGCCGTAACCTTAAATCAACGACATAAAGAACACCTTGGCTTGTAAGAGTGGATAAAGCAGAAATGAGGCGCTGTGCTAAACGCGTATAATATTGAGAGATATAAAGAGGCTTTTCTCCATCAGATATTTCTGCATCATCATCGTGTTCATAAAGCAAAACGAGGTCAACATCGGAATCTGCTGTTAATTCGCGACTTCCAAGCTTCCCCATACCCAATATGCCAACACGCCCCCCTTTAATACTACCATGAAGACGAGAAAATTCCTCTTGAACGGCAGCAAATGTTTTTGTAATCATAAGATCAGCAAGCGCAGTAAAAGCAAAACCCGCTCTTTCTCCTGTAATTGCACCATTCAAAATTCGAATACCAATTAAAAAACGTTGTTCATCTGCAAAAATTCTTAAATGGTCGAGAATTTCCTCATAAGAAAGAATATTTTCAAGAAAATATTCAAGCCGTTTTTCTAAATACGCTTTTGTTGGTAATTCTGAAAGAATATTCGGATCTAACATTCCATCAAAAACATGGGATCTGCGTGTAATAATTTCTGCAAGACGTGGAGCAGCACCCATAATAAGGACAAGCATATCCAAAAGAGAGGGATTAGACTGTAAAAGACTAAAAAGCTGAATTCCTGAAGGTAAGCCCTGTAAAAAACTATCAAAACGCAACATCGCCTCATCAGCTCGTTTTGTCCCACCAAAAGCTTTCAAAAGAGCTGGTGTTAATTCCGTTAATCTCTCGCGTGCTTCGGCTGATTGCGTTGCTTTATAACGACCACAATGGAGAGTGCGCATAATACGACAAATATCACTTGCTCTTTCAAAGCCTAAACGGCTTAACGTTATTAATGTCTCCGGATCATCTTCTTCACCTGTAAAAACTAAATTACCAATTTCTAAACCAAGTTCTTGCTCATTCTCAAACAGTGCTGCATAATGTTTTTCAACAACCTGAAGTGTTTTTAATAAATCACGGATAAAACTGTTACTGTCTTGATAACCCATTAAATAGGCAACACTCGTGAATTGAGCAATATCATTTGGAAGAAGGTGTGTTTGTTCATCGAAAAGCATCTGAATCCGATGTTCCACATTTCGAAGAAAAGCATAACTTTTTATAAGACTATTTCTTGTTTTCTCACTAATCCAACCAAGCGTGTGAAGTTCTGCTAACATTGCAACTGTCTGACGTCCACGTAATTGAGGAAAACGCCCACCGGCAATAAGCTGTTGTGTCTGAACAAAAAACTCAATCTCACGAATACCACCACGACCTAACTTTATATTATGCCCATAAGCTGCAATTTGACCGTAATTTTTATGCGCATGAATTTGACGTTTGATCGAATGAATATCAGCAATAGCAGCGTAATCTAAATATTTCCGCCACACATAGGGAAAAAGCTCTTTAAGAAAGTTAAAACCTGCCCTCTTATCGCCAGCAACTGGACGTGCTTTAATCATGGCTGCTCGTTCCCAATTTTGTCCACGCCCTTCGTAATACCGCAAGGCAGTCCTTACTGGTAAGGCCAAAGGGGTTGATCCTGGATCTGGACGAAGCCGAAAATCAAGACGAAAAACATATCCTTCCGCAGTGCGTTCTTGAATGATACGGATTAATCGGCGTACCATTTTAGAAAATACGTCAACACTTTCAGAAAGATTACCAATATGAGGTGATGTTTCATCAATGAAAACAATAAGATCAATATCAGAAGAATAATTAAGTTCCCCTGCTCCTAATTTTCCCATCCCTAAAATAATTAAACCACAGTCTTTTTCTGGATTCTCACGGCTTAATAAATTGATCTTACCATGATCATGCGCTTCTCTTAATAGAAAACGCAGCGCTACACTTAATGCTGCTTCGCCCAAACGTGTCAACCAAGCACATGAAACTTCGTAAGTAAAAACACCACTCAAATCAGCTAAAGCAATGAGAACATGCGCTTCTCTTTTTTTGCGCCTTAAAGCAGCCATTAATGAAGTTTCATTTATAGATTCATCCTTATCAATAGCCGTAATATCATCTATAATTTCGCTCAGCCTTGTTTCTATATCAACATTTAATAAAGCACTAAGATATGATGGATTGGCAATTAAAACCTCACGCAAAAAAGGAGATAAGGTCATAACTGAACTGATAAAATCAATCTGCGTTCCACTCTCTAAGATAAGGGAAATAAGAGATTCTAAACCTTCTTCCCTTGCTTGTTCTTCCATGTCTTTTAACCATTGGGAACCACTTTTATCGAGAGGGCATAAAGGGAGAAGCTGTGTTTTTAAAAAAGCTTGTTTCGTCTGCGCTCCCTTGAAAAGCATTTTGCCTTCCTTTCTATTGCTTTATACTTTTAAAATAGTTGTTACGTATGAAAAGAGAAAAGTGAAGAAAAATATCTTTAAGGAAATAACAAAACAGCCCTAAGCCCTGGATTTGCATTTTCAAGTAACAACTCACCCCCGTGAAGCTTCATAACTGCTTTTGCTATACTTAAACCAATCCCAAACCCAGGTTGTGTGCGGCTTTCTTCAAGACGAACAAATCGTTCTGTCACTTTTTCAAGTTTATCCTCTGCTATTCCTGGTCCATTATCGCTCACAACAACTAATAAATGTTCATCACGATATTCCATTGATAAGCAAACCTCCGCTTTCCTTTCACCTTTAGACGCATATTTAATGGCATTATCTATAAGGTTAAAAATTGATTGTGCAACAAGCTCACGATTCAACTTAAGGTCTTTATTAAATATATTCCCCAACCGAAGTAAAACACCTGACTCTTCAGCAAAAGGTTCGTAAATCTCAACAGCATCTTCAAGGATCAGTTTCATATTCATCATTTCAAGATGCTCAATTGCATTGCTGGCCTCAATACGTGAAATCATTAAAATCGCATTGAACGTACAAATAAGTTGATCTGATTCTGCAATAACCCTATCAAGGACCTGACGATATTCAAGCTTTGTCTTATTTCCTGAAAGCGCCTCTTCAGCGCGATTTCTAAGACGCGTTAACGGCGTTTTCAGATCATGAGCAATGTTATCTGATACTTGACGTAAACCAATATTTAACTCTTCAATGCGGTCTAACATAACATTAAGATTAGCTGACAATCGATCAAACTCATCCCCTACTCCAGAGACAGGTAAACGCCCACTGAAATCACCATCCATCAAGCGCTGTGATGCAGCCGTTACATGATCAATCCTTTGTAAAGCTCTCCTGCCAACAAAAAACCATATGAGTAAAGCGCCTCCAACCATTGCAGCAAGTGCAATGACCACAGCTTTACGAATAACCACTGCAAAACGTTCTGGCTCATCCAAATCGCGTCCTATAAGAATCTTCATAGCATTAGGTAAATCAACAATAACCGCCAAAGCGCGATGTTCACTTGTTTTGCCATGTTCTCCAAAACGGGAGTATAAAAAAGAGGTAGAAATAAAACCACTCTGATTCAAAAGACCTAATTCAATACGTGCTACATTTCCTGCTAAAATACGCCCCATAGAATCCGTGACAAGATAAAGAAATGCTCCTGGTTGTCTTGAACGATAATCAATAGTGCGCATTAATAAGGATAATCCCCCATAATTATAAGCATTTTCAATATACTTTAATTCTTCATGTAAAGCCTGTTCAGTTTGCTCTGTTAACAATGAAGCAGAAAATGCCGTCATATAAATAGAAAGCCCTGTTGCCACCAATCCAAACAATAAAATGTAAAGTGCTGAAAGCCTTAGCGCCGTCGTGCGCATTATATTAATCAAACGATTCATGCTTTGTTATCTGGTGCTTTCAGCATATATCCAGCTCCACGCACGGTATGGAGAAGGGGAACATCAAAATCTTTTTCAATTTTGGCTCTCAAACGGGAGATATGGACATCAATGACATTCGTTTGTGGATCAAAATGGTAATCCCAAACATTTTCCAAAAGCATAGTGCGTGTAACAACCTGCCCCGCATAGCGCATCAAATATTCAAGTAAACGAAACTCTCGTGGTTGCAATAGAATGTTTCTATCACCCCGTTTTACCGTATGTGCTAGCCGATCAAGCTCAAGATTACCTACACAATAAACAGTTTCTGCTTCTTTAGGATTTTTCCGCCGTTGTAAAACTTCAACACGCGCAAGAAGTTCAGAAAAAGCATAAGGCTTTGTCAAATAATCATCTCCCCCTGCACGCAACCCCGTTACACGATCATTGACTTGCCCTAAAGCAGACAGAATAAGAACCGGTGTTTCATTGCCTTTAGCGCGCAATTCAGCAATAATAGAAAGACCATCACGATGCAAAAGCATTCGATCAACAACCATAACGTCATAATTTTCCGTGGTCGCTAAAGCGTATCCCGTATCCCCATCATAAGCAACATCAACGGAATGCCCTACTTCCAAAAAAGCCTTTTCGAGATAATGCCCCGTCTCATGATCATCTTCAATAACGAGTATCTTCATAAAACGTATCTCCATTACTTTATTATGTTGTAGGACAAATGTTTAATAAACATTTGTCCTACAACTAAAGCCTTATTTTTTCAAAATTGGTAGAGCAACAAAACGATTTTGATCATTTGTTCGCACTTGTAAGAGTATAGCCTTTCGTCCTAACTGCTGAGCATTTTTGATTGTACTAACAATATCAGAGACTCGTTTAACCGGTTTATTATTTACTGTCACAATGATATCACCAGGACGTATCCCTTTATCTGCAGCATCTGAATCGGTATCGACCTCCGTTACGACAACCCCTACACCATCATCAGAGGGTATAACAATCAGACCATAATCTTCCAATGTTTCATCTAAATCACCCCGTTCATTTGAATATTTTGAAGCCTCTTTCTTACTTTCATCTTCAGACATTGAAGCGAGCTTAACCTTGATACTCTCCTCCTTACCTGATCTCCAAATCCCTATAGTTACCGTTTCTCCTGGTTTAATATTTGCAATACGTTTCGCCAGCTCACGTGTATCAGCAACCTTTTCATTATTCACTGAAATAATTACATCACCCGCTTTAATACCAGCCTTTTCTGCCGGTCCTTTTAACGGATCAGTAACCAAAGCACCTTTGGCTTCTTTCAAACCTATTGAATCGGAAATCTCCTTTGTTACCGGCTGAATCTGAACACCTAACCAACCACGTTGAACTGAACCTTTTTCAATAAGTTGTTGTACAACCTGTTTTACAGTCGCTGCCGGAATAGCAAAAGCAATCCCAACATTTCCTCCAGAAGGAGAAAAAATTGCTGTATTAACCCCAACAACCTTTCCATTAAGATCAAACGTTGGACCACCAGAGTTTCCTCTATTAACAGCAGCATCAATCTGAATAAAATCATCGTACACACCAGTGCCAATATCACGTCCACGTGCAGAAACAATACCTGCTGTCACAGTTCCACCAAGGCCAAATGGGTTCCCAATGGCAACAACCCAATCCCCAACACGAAGCTTTGAATCATCACCAAAATCAACATAGGAAAATTTTCTTTTATCACTCACTTTTAATACGGCAAGGTCGGTTTTGGGGTCTTTCCCAATGAGCTTTGCATTCAATTCTGTACCATCATCAAGAACAACAGTATAACTTGTTCCATCAGAAATCACATGATCATTGGTCACGATGTACCCATCAGACGAAATAAAAAAACCCGATCCAAAAGCAACAGGACGGAGTCTTTGCGATTGGTGGGGAAATTTATTTTTAGGTTTATCAAAATCATAAAACTCTTTAAAAAATCTTTTTAAAGGATGCTGGTCTGGTAATTGATCAAGTCCTGGACCACTAAAAAAGTTGCTAAAGAACCTATCTTCTTTCTTTTTATTGCTCTTTACTTGTACTGCTACAACGGCTGGTTTCACTTGAGCAACAATATCGGCAAATCCCTGTTGTTGTATTAACGAAGTAAATACAGAACTTGCATGAGCCTTTGTTATCCACAAGCTTGATGTACATCCACTAAAAAACAGTGCACTTTCCAATATCGCAGAAAAACTCACTGCGACAAATGTTTTAAAGAAAGCCTTTTTAACCATTTACTCTATGCTCCTATTCAATCATACCTTTATTCCAATTTCGATCACTTATAAAACACCAGACCTTACCATTTTCTGTCTAAATTATTAAAGTTTTGTAAGGTTTCAGTATTCCCTAATATAATTACAATAAGATTGTATGCTCATTGCAGATGATCTGATTTTTTTCTTTTATATAACATCTTTTTTAATGCAATGGCATTTTTGGCTGTTCTTCTTCATTCACATAACTCATTATTTTCTCATGATTGTTCCGTTTGAAGTGGAAAAATATGATACTTGCGCCAATGATGATAATGATCAAAGGCGAAAACCATAAAAACCAAGTTATTTTATTCAATGGTGGCTTCAAGAGAATAAATTCACCATATCGCTCAACAAGAAAGTCAGTGACTTGCTGATTACTATAGCCCATTTTTAGCCTTTCCCGAATTAAAAGCCGTAAATCACGTGCTAAAGCAGCATCTGAATCATCAATTGATTGATTTTGACAAACCGGACAACGTAAATGCGATGAAATATGGCGTGCTCGCGCTTCAAGAATCTTATCCTTTAAAATCTCATCCGGCTCTACTGCTATTGCTAATTGAAAAGGAAACGTTGCAATTAAAAAAAATACAATCCAAAGAATTTTTTTCATCTCAATGTCTTTTCCAAAAATTTAAAGCAGGCATTACCCTATTGTACATACCAATGCGAAACCAATACCCCAGAAGAGAAAGACATCCCCCCATAGCCATCATGAATGCCCCTAACCAAATACATATTACATAAGGCTTCCACCATACATGCACAACAAGACCCCGATTATCGATATGTCCTGGTACAATATATAGCTGCGATAAGCCATGATTTTTCAGACCAACTTCTGTTGTTGATGTATTTTGGCTCGAGTAAAATCGCTTTGAGGCTGTTACATGACCCACAATGTTTTTATTTTCATATATTTTAAAATAAAACTCCATTGCCGAATAATTCGAACCAACATCATCATACACTGCATCAAAATGAAGCGTTTTATCCGCTATCGTCACCCTATCCCCTACGTTCATGATTAAAATACGTTCTTGCCCAAAACTTGCCACACAAACAATACCAAATAATGTAACACCTAATCCCATATGTGCTATTGCTGCACCAAAAGTAGACCATGGCAATCCAAGAAATCTCTTAACGCGTACTGAAAAAGCTCTCTTGCCATATCCACTCTTTCCCCATAGATCCGCTAAACTGCCTAAAAAAACAAACGCTGAAAGCCCAATCCCTAAAACGGCAAAAATATCACGCACAGATGTCGCATAAAATATTACAAAACAGACGATACCAACCAATACAAAAACAAACCATAACCGTTCAAAAACTGCAAGAAAATCACCGCGTTTCCATGCCATCATTGTCCCAAACGGAACAAACAACAACAGCAAAACCATTAGCGGTCCACAGGTAAGGTTAAAAAAAGCAGCCCCTACAGAAATTTTTTGTCCTGTTAATATCTCAATAAAATAAGGATAAAGCGTACCAATCAATACTGTTGCTGTTATTGTTGTTAGTAACAAGTTATTTAAAACAATAAACCCTTCACGTGAAATTGGTTGAAAAAAATTTCCTGTTTTTAAAATAGGGGTGCGCAAAGCAAAAAGAAGAAAAGCCGCTCCTGTAAAAAACAATAAAAGTGCAAGAATTGCTTGCCCCCGTGCTGGATCAACAGCAAAACTATGAACAGAAACTAAAAGCCCCGAACGCACAAGAAAAGTTCCCATCAGAGAAAGGGAAAAAGTAAGCAGCGCTAAAAACAAAGTCCAACTTTTCAATATTTCTCGTTTTTCGAGAACAAGAGCAGAATGTAAAAGAGCCGTTCCTGAAAGCCAAGGCATAAACGAAACATTTTCAACAGGATCCCAAAACCAATAGCCCCCCCATCCTAGCTCATAATAAGCCCAATAGGAGCCAACCATAATACCCAATGTCAAAAAACACCAAGAAAGTAAAAGCCATGGACGAATCCCACGCGCCCAAATTCTATCAACATGTCCCACAATCAATGCCGCAACGGCAAAAGAAAAACAAAGTGAAAAACCGACATAACCTAAATAAAGTAGCGGTGGATGAATTGCTAATGCGATATCTTGTAAAAGAGGATTGAGACCATTTCCCTGTAATGCTGGTGGATTCACACGTAAAAATGGGTTGGATACAAAAAGAATAAATAAAAGAAAAGCACTTGTAATCCAACTTTGGCAAATTAAAACAAGCGTCTTAAAATCTTCTGGAAAATGTTGGCTAAAAAAGGCCATCAATGCACTAAAAAAAGCAAGACTTAAAACCCATAACAACATAGAGCCTTCGTGGTTGCTCCAAACACCTATAATTTTATAGAGCATCGGTTTTTCTGAATGAGAATTTTCAACAACGTTCAAAACAGAAAAATCAGATACGACATAAGCATAAATTATCACTAAAAAAGATAAAAGTAGTAATGTAAAAGTGATATATGCTAGAGGAACAGCTGTTTGCATTAACAAACGCTCTCTCCACCAAACACCTAAAGCAGGTAAGAACGCCCCTAATAAGCTTACTGAAAATGCTGCAGCTAAAAAAATATGACCCAGTTCGACAAGCACAATCGAATTATTTCTCCATACTGTAATATTTTTTCAAACGATCAGCTGTTTCTTTAGGCATATAAGTTTCATCATGTTTTGCTAAAATACGCATCCCTATAAAAAAACCCTGTTTATCAAAATGCCCTTCTACAATCACTCCCTGACCTTCACGAAAAAGATCCGGTAAGGCACCGTTGAAAACTACTTTTTCATGTTTTTTGTTATCCGTTACAAAAAAAATAACGCCTCTCTCTCCAACATATTGAACGGTTCCCTTTTCAACAAAGCCACCCAAACGCAAAGGGCGCTCCGTTAAAATATCTTCTCTTGTAATTTCAGAGGGCATTCTAAAAAAACTGACCGCATGACGCATTGCATACACTATGAGACTTGCTGCAATTGTCATAACCAAACAACATAATAATATGATCAGTAAGCGCCTTTTTTTTCGCTGCTCTAAAATAACCTTCCATGAGGCAGAACTCTTTAAAGATTGACTGTTCATAGACACTCTGCGAAAAAAGTTTAAATACGTTATAATTAAGTATCAATATTTTATTTCTTAAGAGCTTTGCACATCTTCTACACAGGTGCAAGATTTCTTTTCTCTGTATGCTCACGCGATAAATCACGTAACTGAATCATCATTTTTTTAACACGTGATTGTCCTGAAAAATTTTCAGGCATTGTATCAAGAAAGCTTTGTAAAAATTGCACTGCCTGCGCAGTTTTTCCTGCTTGATGCAATGCATCGGCCAACAACAAACGTGGATAAAAATCTGTTGGCGCTAAATCTGCTGCTTTTTGAAAAGCATTTTGTGCTTCTTGTGTTATCACTCCCCCTTCATAACCAACCAATGCTAAACCATATCCTACAAGCCTTGGAGCTGTTTCTCCATTCAAACGAAGTGCGTCTAAATAAGTATTCACAGCCTCTTGAAAAAGGCTTTCTTCGAGATACCCTACCGCTAACGCATCTGCTAGCTTGCCATCATGAGGTGCACGGAAAAAAAGCACTTGTAAACGAATAAGCTTTTCTTGCTTACTAAGAGTTTTAGGATCCTTATCCATTAATTCGCTAAAAAAATAACTTTTCACTTCTGGACTGCCTGTCAGACCATAAATATTCCATGTCATAAGAAGAACAAATAAAATACTTAACGCCTTAAGAATATTTCTTTTTTTATAATGCATATAAAGCTTGTTAAACTCAATCGTATGCTTATGACTTCTATAACCATCCACGGTTTGAACTTTCCATTCTTTCTTTATATCATCGTCAAAACGTAGTGAAAGAAAAAGAATACTTGCCAGAAAAGTCAGAAAAAATGCTGCAAAAATTAATAAAAGCATATCATTTTTTTCCAATACGCACAGAGAATGACTCGCTTACATTTTACCATCTTCATGAGAAGAGTGATGTGAATTGATAAAAATTCATTTTTTCATGGAAAATATTATAAATATCTATCATATATATCAATTAAGCAAAGAAACTAAAAACAATGTTTCCCTACTCTTTATGTATTATCTGAAAATACTGCTTTACAAACTTTATAGACATTTCTTGCTTAAGGCGAAAATATGTTATTCTCCCATCTTAGGTAATAAAACTTTTGCATACAACCCACCCAAATCAGAACGTGATAAAAAGAGCTTGCCACCATATTCACTAACCATATCTGAAACAATTGCTAGCCCTAAACCTGCCCCTAGTTTACTTTCATTAAACCGCCGCCCTCTTTTTAATGCTTCCTCCATTTTGTCTTCTGTTAAACCAGGGCCATCATCTTCTACAAAGATACTAAAATATTCTGTTTCTTCAACATTTTCTTCTAAACAACAAGAGATCAAAACCTTTGCTCGAGACCACTGAGTAGCATTTTCAATCAAATTCCCTATAATTTCTTCTAAATCTTCCTTCTCTCCAGAAAAAACAATATCATCAACATCCATAATAAATTGAATTTGTTTTTCAGGATTAAGCTTTTTCATAACCCGCACTAAACGTTCAAGCACACTGCGAACAGACGTATGATAGACAATACTATCGCATTGTGCTGCAATCCGCGCACGCTGAAGATAATGATTGATTTGAGCTTGCATTATTTGCGTTTGCTCTCTCAACAAACAAGCCTTTTCTCCGCGCATCTTATCTGTCTCATTCATAATCACGGATAGAGGCGTTTTCAATGAATGAGCAAGATTACCAACCTGTGTGCGAAATCGCTCAATAATACGCTGATTATTATTAATGAGAGCATTCATCTCTTGTACAAGCGGCATTACTTCGCTTACTAAATCCGTATTCACATAGTGAACTTTTCCTTCGCGAATATCATTCAATGCGCGTCGAATAAGCTTCAACGGTTGAAAACTAAAGAAAATAATAGCAATATTAATAAGGACACTCCCGATACCAAAACTCCAAAGAAAAATTTGCAAAGTTCGCTTAAATTCCTTTACCTGGGCATGAGCTTCATCGATATTCCCAACAAGCCGAAAACGTGCAATATGATTTTCATTATCAAGAACAACATCACTCTCAATCACTTGTAGCTTTTGACCATTGTTCCCCTTTATCCGATAAGAGCGAAAGAACTTATTGTCAAAAGGTATATCAACATCACTTGGTGTAAATATCTCGCCTGTTCCCAATGAGGGGGATGTCAATCTTCCTTTTAAATTATGGGATATCGCAACAACTTCCCAATACCATCCTGTTGTTGGATCAGAATAACGAATATCATCAATCCCAGCCCCTCCTCTCAAAGTACCTTCCGATGACACCGTCACTGTTGCAATAAGACTGTAGAGTTGAGCAGAAAGAATACGCTCTAGGCTTTGTTCAGTTGAACGTTTATAAAATAAAATACTTACTGCAGAAATCGATAAAAGAGAAATAACAACCCATAATGTTGATAAGACCATAACACGTAAACTGAGAGATCGAGTAATTACAAAAAAGAACCTCCTACACCAATTATTCTCTTCGAAAGTATTCATTAATCACCTAGCGTTCTCACGCGATACCCCATTCCTCGAATAGTTTCAATCAAATCCACTCCAAGCTTTTTCCGTAACCGACCTACAAAGACTTCCACCGTATTCGAGTCCTTATCAAAATCCTGATCATAAAGATGTTCAGTAAGCTCTGTTCTTGAAATGACCCTATCACAATGATGCATGAGATACGAAAGTAGTCTGAATTCATAAGATGTTAGTTTAATCAACTGACCATCCACAAAAACACGAGACGTCTTCGTATCCAACAAAACATTTCCGCAACATAATGCACTTGTCGCATGTCCCGTAGCGCGACGAATTAATGCCCGTAAACGCGCCATCACTTCCTCCAAATGAAATGGCTTCACAACATAATCGTCAGCCCCAGCATCAATACCGTGCACCTTATCAGACCAACGGTCTCGCGCTGTTAGCATTAAAACAGGCATGGAGTGCCCTTCTTGACGCCATTTTTCAACAACACGAATACCATCAATCTGCGGTAAACCTATATCAAGTATCACCGCGTCGTAAGACTCTGTGCTACCTAAAAAATAAGCCTCTTCACCATCGAAAGCACTATCGGAAACATATCCTGCACGTCTTACAGCTTCTACTAATTGATGGTGAAGATTCCGATCATCTTCAACGATTAAGATACGCATCACAACACCATCTGCCAAAAACTAATCAGCAGGAACAAAAAACTCAACACGACGTAACTTTTCACCATTACGGGCTGGTACAACAACTACAATTGCACACATGTCCTTTCCGTCCTGAACTACCGATTTTGAACGGACGAGAACCCCGCTCTCTTGCGCGGCAACCTTCTTACCTACTTCAGCACACCCAGAAGCTAGAACAGAATCTGCTCCTAAAAAAGCTGCTATTATTACAAACAAGAATTTTTTTTTCATCATAAATATTTCAATAACCCATCTCTTCTTTTCCTTGATAAAGAATAAAAGAAATAATGTTTTTTTTGGGTCGACTTAAAAATCACAAATGGAAATAATTTATCCTCTATCTTACAGAAGAACACATTAATATTATTCCAAATTTTTAAAAACTCAAAATAAAATATTTTTAATAATGAGAATAAAATTTATTCAATAAAATAATAAAATCTTAATACACTATCTTACGAAAAATGAATAATTCTAAAATAAACTCTTTCTCTGTTAGCACTATAGCAAAAAAATACTTCTACTCCATATAATTATTGTAGATTTGTTTGGTTGTATTTCTTTGCCATAGGCTCTCTTTAAATGTTTGATTTTTTTAAAAAAAAGAAAAGGCAACATCGTAAGCCATTTCACAGTCCTGCTCTCATTGAATTAGACGCACGATTAGACACAGCGCTTTATCACATTCGTTCTGCTAACAGTTTTTTCTGGAAAAAGGCAAAAATCGTCTCACAAAATTTTCATCTTCAAGGATGGAAACGTTTTATCGTTGAAGTTCTCGATGAAATACTGACATTAGGGTTGATGGGATTTACTCTTTTCACTATTTTAGGCATTTCTATTTTTGAACTGACCAAAACAGATTGGTCTTCTCCTAAAAACTTTTCCATTCTTTTTCTAGATCGCTATGGAAATTCCATTGGGCACCGTGGTGCATTGCCAGCGATCTCTGTCCCCGTTGAAGAAATGCCTGACACTGTCATTAAAGCGGTTCTTGCTACAGAAGACCGTCGTTTTTTTGATCATTGGGGTATTGATTTTCAAGGACTTACACGGGCAATTTCACAAAATATGCAAGCTAACGGTGTGGTGCAAGGTGGCTCAACTCTCACACAACAATTGGCTAAAAATTTATTCTTAACAAACGAGAGAACCATAACACGTAAAATCAAAGAAGCTTATCTTGCTCTTTGGCTAGAAGCAAATTTTAGCAAAAAACAGATTTTACAACTTTATCTTGACCGGGCCTATATGGGAGGAAATAATTTTGGTATTGCCGCAGCGGCAAAATTTTATTTTGGAAAAAACATACGTCATATATCCTTAAGTGAATCTGCTATGTTAGCAGGACTCTTTAAAGCTCCAACAAAATATGCTCCTCATAGTCATCTCTTTGCGGCTCAAACACGTGCCAATGTAGTCCTTTCTAATCTTGTTAATAGTGGCTTTATGACGAAGAGCCAGATTATCAATGCGCATCGCCACCCTGCTAGGGCACTTCCCCAAATAGAAAATAATCAGGCTGATTATTTTCTTGATTGGGCATTCGAGGAAGTCAAAAAAATGCGTAATCAACTTCCAAGCCATAGTTTAATTATTCAAACGACCCTTGATCCGAATATTCAAAAAGCAGCAGAAGAATCAATTGCATATCATTTACATCAATATGGTCAACAATATCGCGTAACACAAGCTGCCACTGTTATACTCGATAATAACGGTGCCGTATGCGCAATTGTTGGAGGACTAGATTATAAAAAGAGTCAATTTAACAGAGCAACACAAGGCGGACGGCAAACTGGTTCTTCATTCAAACCCTATGTTTACGCAACCGCACTGGAACACGGACTGTCTCCCTCAACAATCGTTCTAGATGCTCCCATCAATTGGGGGGGGTGGACACCAAAAAATAATTCTGGTCGTTATTTGGGGAAAATTGATTTAGCAACAGCTTTAGCTTTTTCCATTAATACAGTCCCTGTGTATCTCACCTATCAATATCTTCACCGCGATACCCAACCCATCATAGATCTCATCAAGAATATGGGGATTAACGCGCATATTTTATCACACAAAACGATGGTTCTTGGCACTTCCAACATGACCCCCATGGATCAAGCTACAGGCTTTAATGTCTTTGCGAATGGCGGGATAGCTGGTAATCGTCATGGGTTTACACAAATCAAAACAATTGATGGTCGTGTCGTGTGGGATCTCGAACATAACGGAAAAAAATTACACCGAGTTCTGAGTGAACAATCAACAGCTTATATGAACCAAATGATGGTGGGTGTCACAACACGAGGGTCTGGTAAGCGTGCTGCTCTGCCTATGACTCTTGTCGCTGGGAAAACTGGAACATCACAATCCTATCGTGATGCTTGGTTTGTTGGCTTTACTGGTAATTATACTGGAGCGGTATGGATGGGAAATGATAACTTTTCACCGATGAATCGTGCTTTTGGGGGTGGAGTCCCTGCCATGATATGGCAACGCATCATGCTTGCTGCACACCAAAATATTATGCTCAAACAACTCTATGGTGTTAAAGATTCTCTTCTTCCTTATCATCCCCCAATACTTTCCTCCCATGTAGATTCTGAATTTTTTCCCCCAACACCCTCTACGCTTTCTCCTGAAACATTGAATATTGTGCGATTGATTAACAAAGATCTGAAAAAACCATCTGCAATTTCTTTGAAGATGAAAACAACTGGAGATTCAACATTTTGAATTCAAGATATTCACTGATGTTTTTTAATATCACCATTTTCTTTTTTATCTTCGCTTTTTCTATTTTATGTGGAAAATTGAGTGTCGATTATGTGCTCAATTCCTTTCATCATTTTGGACTCTTTAGAATTGGAAAATGGAGTGCTTATCCACAAATGGGAACCGCCAATATGGATCCCTATACCCGCGCCCGCACCGCTAAACAAGGCATTGTTTCACTCGGACGTACTGAAGGTATACAATTCCAGATTTGGCAAGATAACCAAGGGCGTCCACTCCACCCTCGCTGTGATTATTTGCTCAAAGGCACCATTCCTGAAACCCGTCTTTTTACCCTTTATACAGCTGACAAATCCCTAAAGCCCTATACTTCATCCAAAGAAATACCTTTTGAACTCCACACGAACGCTATTACTTATGAGCATGATGGCTCATTGCGCATCAATATTTCACCTACACCGCAAGCCGGCAATTGGCTTGCAACAGTTAGTCAAAAAGAATTCGGGCTTATTCTTACCTTATACGATACCCCAATCATCTCTGCAACGGCATTACAAAAGCTTACAATGCCATCAATAGAACAAATTCCATCAGGACAAATAAATTGTGACTAGATTCATTTATATCGCACTTCTTGCAATCATTGGCGCTATTATCGTTCATATTTGCGTTCTCTTTCTCATCCCCTATTGGGCACAAAATAATATATGGACAGCACTTAAAAAATCCGGCGCCCCTTATCAATTTGTTGCTTTTACTCCCGATAATCCTATTCAACAATCTGCTGATCCACTCTTTCTTCTTAAAGTCTGCAGATTTAATCTTGAAAATGGACCTGTTCATTTAAAAGCTTTGAAAACACGACAATTTTGGTCACTCGCTGCTTACACACACAAAGGAATTATTTTCTATAGCCTTAATGACCGAACAGCCCCTGATAATACACTCGATCTTATTATTGGAAAACCAATACAAATAATAGAACTCAAAAAATCAAAACCTAAAATAAATGCTAATTCAGTTTTGGTTGCTAAAAATTTGAATGAAGGTTTTGTCATTTTACGTATTTTTGCCCCTTCTTCACTTGCAAAAAAGGAAAGTGAAGCTTTCCTTTCATCTGCGACCTGCCGCATATTTTATGAATAAAAACGGACTAATCTCTCATTTGTACAACACCTTACTTTCTATACAAAATCAACAAAGCATATAAAAATGGTTATCTTTTTTCTCTATTAATCGAATACTCGAATTCAAGTTTGTCTGATTGTAGATCCCTCAATTTTTTATTGAGGTAGAATGAAATCTCTATTGCACATCATCATATCCTATTTGATACGCATTATCTGACAGAAAAAACTCCCCGCAATCAGAAGAGAAAAATCAAGAGTAAAGTTCTAGAAAAATATGCTGTTAACGACTGTAAGCTTGCTATTTGAATTTATTTCTTTTTATTTACAAACGTTTCCATAAAGTTCGCATCAATGACATGATAAACTATAGAAGAAATACTGATTACCTTCCATGAAGTGCGAAAATAATCGCTGGAAACTTATAAGACATTATGCATCCTTGACCTCAAAAATAAGTGCTTTATTTTTCTCTTATAAGCAGAAGCTTTTTGTAAGATAGGCACTCTGAAAAAACTTGGCTTATAGTTTACAATTGAGGGGAAAAAACTTCATGAAGAAGAGATATGTTCGGTTCGTTTCAAGAGCAGCAGTATGGTCCCCTCGATTTGGTGGATTAGCGTTCTTTATTTTATTATTTTCAGTCATTTTACAACGTTTTTCCGTCATTAACGTAACCGACTTCATAATTTTGATCGGAATCTCTACCGGCTGTGTGATTATTTCTCTTTTTCTTGCTTTAAAAGCACTTTACAGCTTATGGGTCTATGGAGCCCTAGGGGGAATGAAAGCTTTAAAAGGGATCATTTATTCACTCATAACGGCTACACCACTGATGTTATTTTTTGGACTTTGGTTTACCTTACCGGCTCTTTACGATATTTCTACCGATACACAAAGCCCGCCGGCTTTTTTTCGCACAATACGTCCCAGCGATGCTTTACCGCTCAAAAGTGTTTTGACTGAACAAGAAACATTACAGATGTCACAATGGCCAGAACTATCGGGGCGCCGTTATGATGGTTCACCTGACCGTATTCGCGAATCTGTTCTTAATGTTTTAGCAGCCTATGATTGGCCTGTTGTGGCTCAACGAGAGTTTAAAGGTGAAGAAAATGCGCTTTATATTGAAACGAGAGCAAAAACTTTTTACCTTGGGTTTATTTCGGATATCGTGATACGCTTAACTGATGAAGGGGATACCACTTTTGTTGATATGCGTTCTGCTTCTCGTTATTTGCCAAGAGATTTGGGGACAAATGCTGCTTTTATTATCGATTTTATGGATGCACTTGATACGGAAATCGCGTCACTTCCTCTTTCTCAAGATGATGGATAAAAATCAAGAGAGATAAGGCACTTTATTTCATAAAAATTGCTTATTTTTCAATAAATATGACACATAAGAAGAGAATCACTTTTCAAAAACTATAAACTGACAATGCTTATACAAAAGACAATAATCTCAAAACTACTCATTCTTTAAATAATTAAAAAGATTCAAAAATAGGAAATAAAAAACAGAACTCTTGATGACAATACTGATTTAAAGTATCTATCCCAATGTAATCAGTAAAAATTTTTTAAAGATAAATATTATATAAAAATAATAACTTATTTTTTATAAATAACTCTACAAATAACACCTTATAATTATATTTTAAAATAATATAACAAATTGATTTTATATTATTTTAAAATTCCCATATATTTAACTAATAAACTTCCAGAATAATATATTATAAAAAATATAATTGTTGATAATATTATTCTTTTTATACTCCAGTTCTCACCTTTAAATCTATTGAAAAAAAACATGAAAAATCCAAATGCAATTGCTGTCACTAAGGAACTAATAAAAGTATACATAACAAAGAATCCAAAATAAAATATCTATTATCATAAACAAAAATATCCCTGAAATCAGTTTAGCCATAGCTTTAAAGTATGTTTACAATATCACTGATCTCAGAAATATCTTACTAGCTATTTTCTAAATAAATTAGAAACAGCCTCCCTCTACTTTACGGATGACATTGTTTGTACTTATCTATCAAACCGTTAGCAGTTCCTCCTAATCCGCCTCCTACTGCTCTAGGTAGACCAGCTACTGCACCAGCCCCTCCTCCTAATTACGGGCTCCCACGAGACCGTCTGTGCCTACTGTTGAGCATAAGAGCCTGCGCTACAATCATCTTCTTCTGGAAAAGCCAACTGTTTGGATGTGAGTTACTACTTTAATCATTTGATAAGCATGCTATTTAGCAAAAAATCAAATATAATTTGTAAAAATATATAAATTATAATAAATAATAAAATAATGATAATAACGTAATTCTATATTATTTTAAAATTCCTATATATTTAACTAATAAAATTCCAAAATAATATAATATAAAAAACGTAATTGTTGATAATATTTTCCTTTTTATACTCCAGTTCTTACCTTTAGATCTATTGTAAAAAAAAATTGAAAATCCATATATAAACGTTACCAATAAGGCGCCAGTAAAATTATTCATAACAAAAAAATCCAAAATAAAATATCTATTGTCTTAAACAAAAATATTCCTGAAATCAATTACCATAGCTTTAAAGTATGTTTACAATATCACTGATCTCAGAAATATCTTTATCGTTATTTTCTAAATAAATTAGAAACAGTGTTCTTCCACTTTACGGATGGCATTGATTGTACTTATCTATCAAACCGATAGCAGCTCCTAATAATCCGCCTCCTACTACTCTAGGTAGACCAGCTACTGCACCAGCAATACCTCCTATTACTTCTCCTATGATGCCGCCTGCACCTGCTGCTTGGGCATGAGCGCCTGCGCTACAATCATCTTCTTCTGGAAAAAGCAAACTTTTTGGATGTGAGTTACTAATTGAATCATGTGATGAGCATGCTATTTAGCAAAAAATAAACTATAATTTGTAAAAATACATAAATTATAATAAATAATAAAATACTGATAATAACTTTATTTTATGTTATTTTAAAATTCCCATATATTCAATTAATAAATTTGCAGCATAATATAATATAAAAAACCTAATTGTTGATAATATTTCCATTTTTATACTACAGTTCTTACCTTTAAATCTATTGTAAGAAAACATTAAAAATCCATATATAAACGTTGCCAATAAGGAGCCAGTAAAAGTATGCATAACAAAAAATCCAGACTGAAATTTCATCTACTTTATGAATGATTTAAGAGAGAGAGCAATAGAGTATAATTCAAATAATTATAATTCTATATATAAATAATTTTTATAAAATTCCCATATATTTAACTAATAAATTTCCAGAATAATATAATATAAAAAACATAATTGTTGATAATATTGTCCTTTTTATACTCCAGTTCTCACCTTTAAATCTATTGTAAAAAAACATGCAAAATCCAAATCCAATTGCTGTTACTAAGGAGCGAGTAAAAGTATTCATAACAAAAAAATCCAAAATAAAATATCTATTATCA
>NZ_JBHILX010000019.1:0-15271 GCF_042193585.1 Bartonella sp. PS7NMGDW | reverse complement strand
TCTCTTTAAACGAAAATACTTGTTTAAAAGCCATTTCTTATGAACAAGCCTTGCAACAAAATGGTTGGGGGCAATTACAACCGATTGCTACGGCTCTCTTACCCGTCGAGCCTTTTAAAATATTCCTGCTTCCAACACCATTAATAAACTATGTTTATGACGTTGCTGATATTCAACAATCTTCTATCGATTTTGTTGCTGTTTCTGCTTTATGTGGATTGTCTGCTGTCATTGGAAATGGCGTGCGGGTTTCTCCAAAACAACATGCCAATTGGAAAATTGTTCCTAATCTCTGGGGTGCCATTGTGGGGGAACCTTCAACTATGAAAACAGATACCATGGAAGCTGCTTTAGCACCTCTTGATGTTTTTCAAGAGGAATGGCATCAAGAATGGTTAAAGAAGAAAAAACAGCAAGAAACAAAAGATATTCTTATTGAATTAGACAAAAGAGAAAAGAAAAAACAAGCCTACAAAGCACTCAAAGATCAAGACGAGGAACAAGCCCTTGCTCTTCTTTCTCAATCTCTTGAACATAAAGAAAGTGAGGAAGATGACACGCTTAATAAACGACGTCTTATTGTCAACGATGTGACCGTCGAAAAGCTTGGGGAATTGTTAAAAGAAAACCCCCGTGGTCTCTTGTTGGTTCGTGATGAATTATCTGGTTTTTTATCCGATTTGGAACGGAAGGAATATCAATCAGACCGTTCTTTTTATCTAACAGCTTTTAATGGCAAAAAATCATACACCTATGACCGTATAGGACGTGGAACCATTTTTATTCCCAATGCAACCATTTCCATTATTGGGGGCATTCAACCTTCACGGATTATTCCCATTATTCAAGCAATGCACCATGGAACAAATAATGACGGCTTATTGCAACGATTTCAAATGCTGGTGTGGCCCGATGAACGAAAAGAGCGGTTATGGGTTGATAGACCTCCCAATCAAAAGGCATGGGAAAGTTATCAAGGAATTTTTCGTTCTCTTTATGATAAACCATTAGGATCACCAAAACACCCTATTACCATACGCTTTTCTGCTGAAGCTCAAGAAATGTTTCGTGTATGGTGGGAAAATTTTCAAAGAACAATCAAAGGAGGTCATTTCTCATCAAGTTTACAAGCGCATCTTTTGAAAATGAATAAAACCATACCAACCCTTGCATTGATTTTTGAATTGAGTGAAGGGGGGCGTTTTGAAATCAATAGAGATGCCCTTGAGAGAGCCTTATATTGGGAAGAATATCTGATAAGCCATGCAAAACGTCTTTATGCGGCGAATGATACATTAACAGCAGAGCGTGCAAAATTAATTGTAGAGCGCTGTGATCTTTTACCCAATGTTTTTACGGCAAGAGATATCTATAGACGGTGTTGGAGATCTTTAAAAGACAATGGAGCCGTTAAGCAAGCTTTAGAGCTTTTATGTCGTTGTAACTATATTCGTGAATTTCCTATAGAGGGGAATGAATTAGGTCGGCGTCCTGATAGACGGTATGAATGGAATCCTTTGGTTAAAAACAACAGCATAAAACAATAAAGAAATCTCTTTTGAAGTCTTTAAGACAACCACGCAAAACTCTTTTTATGGCATTCTCATCAAGGAACTTTTTTCCAAAAGCAAATGATCTGAGTGACCTTATCAGAAGAGTTTTGTCAGTCTTGTCAGTTCATTCTAGCTCTTATATTATTTTTTTTAAATGAGAGAAAATTAAAAACATTATATTTCAATATGTTAGCATTTTAACAATACAACCTATATCGATAATACAACCTTAAATACAATCAATAATATATATTTGTCAGTTTGTGTCTGTAAATTGAACTAACAAACTAGATTATTTTAGTGACTCATAAAATCTATCAAAATAATCATTATGATATTTTAAAAGCACATGCTTCATTTGTCTTTTTCCATAAAATAAACAGCAAATTTCACTATTTTGCTGATCTGATCTCTCTCATGGGCTGTGGATAAACAGCGTTTAAAAAACTTTTTGAAAAAATTTATCCGCTTTTTTAGCATTTTTCTGCATTTTTTCTCAATTCATTCAAAATGGATTTAATAAGCTTCTTTTTGATTCTTTTGATAAGAATTAACCCCCTCATATGTAAACGGAGTCCTGTTGTAATATGCATCAATTTAATAATTCTGATAATGAACATGTCACTTTACGCTCTTTGTTAGAATATTATCGTCAACAAGCAAAATCACCCCGTGAATTAGGAACTCTGTTTGAAAACCTTGTCATAGCTTATTTGACGAAAGACCCTCTTCATTATGGACGCTACGAAAAGGTAGAAACCTATTATGAATGGGCTAAAGAGCGTGAAGGTTGGAATAAAAATGATATCGGCATTGATCTGGTGGCAAAGCTTCGTCATCAAGAGGGATATGTGGCTATTCAATGTAAATTTTATAAAGCTGACCATCAGATCAGTAAAAAAGATATTGATAGCTTTATCGCTGCCTCTGGAAAAGACATCTTTAAATATCGTCTTCTCGTTGATACCACGGAAGTGGAATTAAGTGACAATGTCAATGCCATGATCAAAGGACAAGCGATCCCCGTTTATCGCATTGACCTTCGTCATATGGAAAACAGTCGTATAGACTGGCAAATATTTGCAACGAAAAAAGAAATTGTTCTTAAATCAACAAAAGATCCTCGTCCCCATCAAGAAGAAGCCATCAAGAAAGTCTGTGAAGGGTTAAAAGAAGCAGACCGTGGCAAGCTGATTATGGCATGTGGAACGGGTAAGACTTTCACCAGTTTGAAGATAGCAGAGACCATAGCAGGAAAAGGCAAGCGTGTGTTGTTTCTGGTGCCTTCTCTTGCTTTAGTCTCACAAACGATCCGTGAATGGACAGCCGATGCACAAGTGCCCTTGCGTTCTTTTGCTGTGTGTTCGGATACAAAAGTAGGCAAGCGTCGTAAAAACCAAGATGATATTGTTGGCATGGAAACATCAGATCTTGTGCTCCCTGCTACAACAGATGCAAAAGCCCTTGCCAAAGAAGCGCGTGAAAACCTAGCAGATGCAATGACGGTTATCTTTTCAACTTACCATTCTATCCAAGTGCTTTCGGATGCCCAAAAAGACCATGGGTTACCTGAATTTGATCTGATCATTTGTGATGAAGCCCATAGAACAACTGGGGCTTCATTGGGAAGTGAAGACAATGAATCTGAATTTATCAAGGTTCACGATAACAGCATTATTCGAGGTAAAAAACGCCTCTACATGACAGCAACGCCGCGTATCTTTAGTGATACTGCCAAAAGGCGGGCGGATGAGATCAATGCCGTTCTAGCCTCTATGGATGATGAAGCACTTTATGGCAAACAACTTCATCATTATACCTTCGCAGAAGCTGTCGATAATGAACTTTTAACCCCTTACAAGATTGTGGTCTTAGGCATTAATGAAACCTATATCACACCAGCCATACAGGAGATTATTGCCAATGAAAACCGTGAAATTGATTTAGATGATGCGGCAAAAATTATTGGCTGTTATAGAGCACTTACCAAAATAGATAAGCAAGCCGCTGTTGATGATGATGATACAGAGCCCATGCAATGTGCTTTAGCTTTTTGCAAAGATATCAATACCTCTCAATATATAACAAAGCTCTTTAATAAAATTATCAAATCTCATATTGATGATTTCCTTCAAACCGTTCCCTTTCTAAACTGTGAAGTAAGACATATTGACGGAACGCAAAGTGTCAAAAAACGCAATGAGGAACTGGATTGGCTTAAAGAAGATGCGGGTCAAAATGTTTGTCGGATTTTAAGCAATGTTCGGTGTCTGTCTGAAGGGATTGATGTCCCTGCTCTTGATGCCATCATGTTTTTACACCCGCGTAATAGCCAAGTCGATGTGATACAGGCGGTAGGGCGTGTGATGCGTCGTGCTCCAAATAAGAAAACGGGCTATATCATTTTACCCATTATCATTCCTTCACACTTAGAAGCCAAAAAGGCTTAAAAAAACAATAAGAGATACCGTGTTGTTTGGCAAGTTTTGCACGCTTTACATTCTCATGATGAAAGGCTTGCTCGGACAATTAATCAAATGTCTTTAGGACAAGATAGCAGCCATACGATTGAGATTATAGAGATTAAGCGTGAGGATGAATTAAAAGAGCTTACCACAACGGTTGATGAGATCTCGATACCATAAAAAGCAGAAAGTTCTGGACGTGTCATTGGAACAGCAGAAAGCAAATCTCAATCGGTATCTGGAGGACAAGAAGACTTATTCCGCCGTTCTGAATTTTTTGATTTTGTCAAAGCCATTTTTCTGGATAGTTTTAAAATCACGGATTATTGGGGCATTTGGGCGAACAATGTTGCTGAGATTGCTCAAAACCATATCAATCATCTTAAAGATATGATTTCCGATGAAAAGAGTGAAGCCTTTCACGCCTTTGATGCATTCCATAAGGAATTAAAGAACAACGTCAACAGTGAAATCAAGCAAGAGGAAGCGATTGAGATGTTAGCGCAACATCTTGTCACGCGTCCCGTGTTTGAAGCTTTATTTGACGGTAATGAATTTGTACAGAACAATGCCATTTCGCAAGCAATGGACAAGATCTTAAGAGAACTGGATAAAACGAACATTGAAGAAAAAACCAAAGATCTTGATAAATTTTACAAAAGTGTCACGTTCTGTACAGCAGGTATTACAGAAACTCATGCAAAACAGAATCTTATTATCAAACTTTATGAAAGTTTTTTTGCCAAGGCATTTAAGAAAACCACGGATAGGCTTGGGATTGTTTATACGCCCGTTGAGGTTGTTGATTTTATCATTCATTCTGTTGATGATGTGTTGCGTAATGAATTTGGCAAAAGCTTGGGGTCACGGGGTGTTTCTATTCTTGACCCTTTCACTGGAACGGGTACTTTTATCACGCGGCTTTTACAATCCAATCTCATCAAACCAGAGGATATGGAATATAAGTTCCGTCATGATATCCACGCCAATGAGATTGTTTTACTTGCCTATTACATAGCAGCGATTAACATTGAATCGACGTATCATAGTCTTATGAAAGGAGATTACATTCCCTTTAAGCATATTGGTTTGGCTGATACGTTTCAGACACTTAAAGAAAAAAACTTGATAGATGGTATACTCAAAGAAAACAGTGAATATTTAGAACATCAAAAGAATCTAAATATCAAAGTTATCTTTGGCAATCCTCCTTATTCGGTAGGACAAAAAAATGAGAATGATAATGCAAAGAATACACCCTATCCGATATTAAATGACCGCATTCGTGAGACTTATATAGCTCAATCGAAAGCAACTAGTACGCAAAAGTTATATGATAGTTATATTCGTGCCATTCGCTGGGCTAGTGACCGTATTGGTAATGCTGGAGTAATCGGCTTTGTTTCTGGTTCTAGTTATGTAGAAAAGCCAACAATGGATGGTTTACGAAAATCTTTAGCCAAAGAGTTTACGAGTATTTATGTGCTTAATTTACGGGGGGATATCCGCAAAAATATATTAAGCAATGGAGCTTCTCAAGAAGGAGAGAATATTTTTGGTAGTGGTAGTATGACTGGTATTGCGGTAACGCTATTTATCAAAAATCCCAATGTTTCTGGAGAGTGTAAAATTTACTATCATGATATTGGAGATAATCTTTCCACCGAAAAAAAACTTGGAATGGTTCAAGACTTTGGTAGTGTTGGTGGCATTACACGAAGTAAACAAGGTTGGAAAATAATTACACCAGATAAGCATGGTGATTGGATACATCAACGTGATAAAAGTTTCAAAACATTCTTAGCTATGGGTATCAAAAAGGGGCATGATAAAAAACTCTTTGAAACTTATTCTCTTGGTGTTTCAACCAATCGTGATGCTTGGGCATATAACTCAAGCCGTGAAATTTTAGCAAAGAATATGGGTAATATGATTACCTTTTATAACAGCGAAGTGAAATGTTTTAATGAGATCTATCCACATGCTGACCGTAACACACGTAAAAAGGCTGTAGATAATTTCGTAAATTCAGATAGTAAAAAAATTAGTTGGAGCAGTACTCTTAAAGGAGAATTATTAAGAGGCAAATTTTCAGAATTTGAAGCCACATGCCTTACTCAAAGCCTTTATCGCCCTTTTACAAAACAATGGCTTTATTACAATAGCGTCTTTAATGAAGCAGTCTATCAAATGCCGCGTATATTCCCGATAGGACAAGCGGTTGAAAATAGAGTGATACAAATTACAGGCATAGGAGCAAGGAGTGGTTTTTCTGTATTTATGGCTAAGGATTTGCCTAATCTTAATATGATGGATGGTGGTAACCAATGTTTTCCACTTTATATTTACGAAGATACTACGGTTTCAAAAAGTAAAAGTGAAAAACAAACCCATTTATTTACGCATTCTATAGAAGAAAACACAACAGCTGGTTTACAACGCCGTGATGCCATTACGGATGAAGGGTTAGACCATTTTAAAGCGGCTTATCCTAATGAAAAAATCACGAAAGATGATTTATTCTATTACGTTTATGGGATTTTCCATTCAAAAGATTATCGTACACGTTATGCACATAATTTATGCAAAGAATTGCCTCGTATTCCTTGTGTAAAGAGTGCCGATGATTTTTGGAAGTTTGTAACAGCAGGACGTGAACTCGGTCATTTGCACGTGAATTATGAAACTGTAGAGCCTTATCCAGTGACCTTTAAAAAGGGTAATCCAAAATTAACTGACATCTTTAATCCAGAAAAGTTTTATTATGTAACTGAAATGAAATTCGCAAAAATTAAGGATAGTAAAGAAAAGGATAAAACCACTGTTATTTATAATAGCAATATCATCATGACAGATATCCCTCTTGACGCTTGTGAGTATATCGTTAATGGTAAACCCGCTCTTGAATGGGTTATGGGGCGTCAATGTGTTAAGACTGATAAAAAGAGTGGCATTGTTAATGATGCCAATCGTTATGCTGTTGAAACCGTTGGTAACCCTGCCTACCCTCTAGAATTATTTCAAAGGGTTATTACTGTAAGTTTAGAAACAATGAAAATCGTTAAAAACTTACCAAAATTAGAACTAAGAGAAACTGAATAACTTATAAAGCATGCTCATATAACGGGTATGATAAACTCATAAGGGGTATAAGGTTTTATACCTATAGGTTCTATGCCCCTTTTATAAATTGCTTACATACAATCTTTAAAAGAATAGTTTATATGCGTTATTCTAAAAGATAAGGCTTTGCACTTTTTAAAACACTGTACTTTGGATTGCCTTTAAGACTTTTAAGAAACCCTATCTTAAAGTGAATATGCTTCTTTTACATTGCCTTTAAAAGATTATACCGTAATCTAAAATGATAGCTTTATTGTTTTCAAAAGCTTTGTTGTGAATACTTATATTACTTTACGCTTTTAATTCCCTAATTTTTGAAAAAAGTATAAGCACCCCCAAAACCCCTACAAAATATATATTACAGGTTGTGTTTATAGAGTGCGTTCAATATAGGTTGTTTACATTAGAGCCCCTTATAAACAAAATTCACAAAAAAAATTAAAAACCATTTAGTAAAAAAACTGATAGGTTATAAAGATAAAAATACGCATTATGAGAGCGTTTCTAAATATTATAAATGTATAGATTCAGAAAATAACGCAATCGTTTTATAAATCTTATAATATAGCTTTAAAAGCACATAAATATAAAAGAAGCAATTAATAAGCATAAGTTATTATCAATACACAACGTATTAAAAAATAAGAAAAAATATCAAAAAAGTTTATAAATTAATTGACAATAAATACGTATTTTGTTACATAAATAACCAAGTGATGAAAACACTTTCGAATAGCGAATAGGTTGCGAAAAAACCTTTTCCATTTCTTTTAAAACACTGACTATCTTTTATGCTGTGATTAGCATATATAGTGATTTTGTCGGGTGTAGCTATGCCATACAATACCCTTATGGGAAAAGCATAGCAACGGACTATTCGCCGTGTTTTCAGCACCCGATGCTCTTATAGGGTGTCAATTGAAAACTAATTTACGAATAGGTGTAAAAATGAATTCTATTGTTAATACAGAAAAAACATCTCCAAAATACGAATTTATTGATGATTGTGAATATATTGATGGTCATTTCTTAACTCGAATTAGAGCCTTAAGAGATTTTGATGATGTCAAAAAAGGCGATTTAGGGGGGTATATTGAAAATGAAAGCAACTTATCTCATGAAGGTAATTGCTGGGTGTATAATAAAGCTCGGGTCTTTCAAAATGCACGCGTCTTTGGAAATGCTAAAGTAAAAAGCTTTTTTGTTGATGTCTATGGTAATGCTCAAATTTATGGGAATGCTATTTTTGAAGGTATGACATTAAAGGACAATGCAAAGCTGTCTGGTAATGCGCATGCTAACAACGCCGTTGTAATTGAAGGCAATGCACAAATTTATGATAACGCCCGTGTCACTGATCATGCTCATATTTCCGATAATGCTGTCATTTGTGATGATGCCCATGTCGGAGGCAATGCAAAAATAAGTGGCTCTGCTTACATTTGTGATGAATCACGTGTTTTTGATGATGCCGTTATTTGTGATGCTCTTATCTCTGGTTCTTCATATATTCATAGCAATGCCTCTTTAACAGCTAATGAAGATATCTGTGATGATGCATATCCTGAGTTTGGTAGCGAAGATGATTATTATCGTCATGAGTATTATGCTGATTTTGAAGGGTATTATGACGATGATAATGACAGCGAATATGAAAGTGATGCTGCGTAAATGACACGTGCGTGCGCGGCGGGGGCGCCCTCCTTTAAACATCTCATTTAAAAATTTAAATCTCTATAAAGGAATTGTGCTATGCAAAAGAAGTTTGCACTCACAAATGAAACGCGTGTAATTAATAATCATACCCTTTATCGCATTAAAGCATTAAAAGACTTTGCTGATGTTAAAGCAGGTACTTTAGGGGGCTTTATTGAAAAGGAAGATAACCTTTCTCATGATGGCAATTGCTGGGTTTATGATAATGCTTGTGTTGTAAAATCTGGTCGTGTTTATGAAAATGCAAAGATATATGGCAATGCTGCCATTGGTGGTTTTGTTTATGGCAATGCGCATGTATATGATAAAACCCGCGTGTATTTTGGAGCTCATGTTTATGATAATGCGCATCTTTCTGATAAGGTGTGGGTTTATCAATATGCAAGGGTTTATGGCAATGCAAAATTATCAGGAAATGCTCGTATTCATAGCAAGGCGGTAGTTTATGATCATGCTGTTATCAGTGGCGCTGCTAAAATTTATGGCAAGGTTTATGGCAATGCTAGCGTGGGTGGGTATGTTAAGGTCTATGGTTCTGTTTATGGGAATGCAAAAGTGACTGGTTATCACACCATTAGAGGTTTGGTACATGGCAATGCAAGGTTAAAAAGAGATGGTTATTCATATGTCAAACAAAACTTTTATTATGCATATGGAATTCCTGAAGATTGTGAAATTTATGAAAACGATACCGTTGTAAAGATTATTGAAAATAACGCTGCGTAAAGACGCGCGGGCGCGGCGGGGGCGCCCCTCTTTCAAATTTTCCCATTCCAAATTTTATCAAATGTTTATCACATTAAATTGTGAGGGTATCTCTATGTGCAAAAAATACGAATTAACCAGTGAAATCAAAAAAATCAAACATGCTCTTACTCGAAATATTATAAGCCTTTATCGCATTAAAGCTTTAAAAGATTTCGATGATATAAAGGCGGGGTCTTTAGGCGGCTTTATTGAAAAGGAAGCTAACCTATCCCATAATGGTAATTGCTGGGTGTATGATGAGGCTTGTGTCTATGGTCATGCAAGAGTGTATGATGATGCAAAAATACGCCATTTTTCTCAAGTCTGTGGTCAAGTTTATGGCAATGCTGAGGTCTATGGAAAAGCTTTTATCTCTCAATATGCTAAAGTTTATGACCATGCTTTTGTCTATAGCAATGCTCATGTTTATGGCAATGTTTATGGGTATGCTCATGTGAATGGTAGTGCCCGCATTCTTGCTGATGCTCATATTTATGACCATGCGCATGTTTCTTATGATGCTACGGTTTTTAGTTATGCACGCGTCTATGGTCATGCCAAGGTTTCTGGCTCTGCTTACATTTATAGCCATGCAAAAGTTTATAATTATGCTGTTATTAATGGTCGTGCTAAAATTTATGGCAAGGTTTATGGAAATGCTTGTGTGAGTGGCTCTTGTGAGATTTATGGCTCTGTTTATGGCAATGCTAAAATCTCATATTGTGCAACGATCTGGGGGCGTGCTTATGGCAATGCAAAAATCAATAAAAAAAGCAAAATAAGGTTGGTTCCAAAAAATTGTGAGGTTTATGAAAGGGATAATGTTGTCAATATAACTGATAAAACAGAATAAAAAGAGACATGGGGGGCGTGCATTCTTTATGGTTATAAACGCATATAAAATGCATTGCTATAAACATATCATAAAAGAGAGAGTAAAATAAAAAAAAGCCGCGCCAAGTGATATGACGCGGCTTTCAAATAGCGTTTTTTATTGATTAAAATGAATCATCCACAATGGAGTAATGAACGCATATATACAAAATGTATCATATTGCAAGCGCTCTATTAGAGATATGAAAACTTATCAAAAGGAATGTAAATGATGCATTTGATTTTTACTCACTCATTTGAATGAGAAAACCTATAAACGCTTTTTGTTGCTCTCAAACGTATCAAACAAATCAAAACGCTCGGTAGCTTTAATAATCCAATCAAAAGCAAATGCATCTTAAATGAATGTCTTATAAAAACGTTCTTTTTAGCTTGCAAGCATTGGTTTTCAAAGCAGCTTTTTATAAGAAAAACAAACAAACGCTTTTATAAAATGTAAGGTTTTTAAGATTTTGCTCTGCTGTGAAATCTAGATCTTCATTTTTCATAAATGAAACGTTCTTAAGAGCAAATGATAACTAAGTTATAACTGTAATAAAAAAAAGTTTTAACGTTTCTTATAAAGATCTCATTTTATGTTTCAAACGTTTAAACGTGCATTTAAAGAGGTTCTCATAAGCGTATTTGTACTTTTCATTAAAACCTAATTTCTTTAAATATTAGCCGGTCCATTTTTGGGGGCGTTATCTTAGAATAGAGCATTCTTTAAACATTACAGCTTTTGACTCAAAATTAAGTAAAAACCGATACCTTATGATGTTACAACGATTTTAAATTTTACTTGCTTATCTTGTCTAAATAGCTGCCCCAAATTTGGGGTGACTAAATTCACTCAGCCCATATTTGGGCTCTGTGCTTTAAATGTAACTTTTAAACGTTTTTTGATAGCTTGCTTTTATTCATTAAAAAGGCTTTTGATTTCATAAGATATAACTTTTTGAATTTCATATCTGTTGTGATGATAGGATCTGTATAATGCCTGCCTATCGTTTTCTAAATTTTTAGAAAGCGTTTTAAATATGATTTTGTCTTTAAATCTTTTTATGCAATTTTATAAATTAAACTTATAAGCTTATAATAGTTTCGCTAAAAATTTAGCGAAATTAAAAAAGTCTATATTACTAACTTCAATGCGATTTTTAAGTGATAAAAACGTATCATAAAATTTATAAACTGTTATGAATGATAACAGCTTTTCATTTCATTTGAATACACACATGCGTTATAATCTTTACATCATGATTTGCTTTTTATGCTCTATTCATACATGGCAATCTTATATCAAAAATGGTCAAATGAATCATGCATAAAAGAATGGATTCTTAAGTGGATTCATATAAAATAATTGCAAACAACATATTGACTTTATTGCGTTTTTTGATATGATATCTCTTAAAACCTCTAAACGCAAACCTTCCCATTGTTTGATAAGCTCTAATCCTTCTTTCGATATCTTTCTCATCTGACGCTCCATAAAAAAAGCCCCACAAAAGTGAGGCTGGATAAAATGATGTTCTAATCAATCTCGCACTAATTATAATAAAGTGGGTCGCTACATCCACGAGCGCCTATTTTTTCATCTTCGACATAACGAGAATGCGCAAAGTTCCGTACAAGATGATCATTGTTAGAGCCACCAGTCCAATCGCCTCCTCCCAACATAACATTTATGTCTACACGTAAACTGCTTCCTTGCTCCCCTGTATGCCATTTAGTCACTGGATAACAACCAGACAAATATTGCCACACATAACCGCAACCATCCTCACAACCAATATGCGAAATCATCCGTCTATTGTTTGTATCAACGTGTCCTCCAGACGTCTTCGGAGAAGGCGCTTGATTGCCGACAATACTGGTTGCTTGATTACTGCCATACATGCTTGGCGAAAACTCATCACTCGTCAAAAATCTCTTACTAACAGACCAAAAATCAAATGCATGATCCGCATAGCTACGATTGATCGTAATCGGAACACCATATGCCGACTTTGCATTTACACCTGTCCCTGATTGAAGATAAATATCAACCCAAAGATCTTGCGAAAGATCATAAACCATCCCTTCTGGACTACTGCGCGGGCGGTGATTTAAACACCAAACAGAATTGGGCAAAATATCCCCCGCTTGATAACCTGATAAGGGATGACCTTCAATCTCACCAACATCCGCACATAGCGTATGAAATCCACCAATCTTTTCAGAATTATCCTCTGTATAGCCATCAGGAGCTGTCGGATTTTGCGAAAGGTCAAAGGATAGCTCATTCGTCTGATCTTTTAAGATGAGATATATATAATAATCCTTTCCTGCTTCAAGATCTTCGTCAAAAGTCATCCTTCCACGCCCTGGAATGCGGTAAAAGAGGTGCCTGCCCCCATTCTCACCACCATGATAAAAGCGAAAACATGCCCCTTTATTGATCACAAGACCTTTTCTATTTTTCGGATCGGCTTCCAGAATTCTGTAAGGCTGATTAAAACGCACATCCTCTAAAAAACTAGTGGAAAGAGAACCTACCACTGCCTTGTTGGTGAGTTGATCAACCTCTAGATTCAACGTATCACCCGCTTGAATAAAGAAGAGCACTATTTTGACTCCCTCCATCATTCGTGCTTTTTGTTCAACTAACTCTTTAAGAATGGGTAGGACGCTTTGATGATCGCTTTTGCAAAGATTTTTTTGTTTGTTGACGTTTTCTTTCATTCTTAAAATGAGTTATCATGGCCCGTTCCTTCTTTCTCGTATTGCTTAGACCAAAAGTATCATTGTCCATAAATTGCTGATATCCAGCTATCATGAGATCGGTTAGGAACGAGTCACTTTTCAGAGGTTGTGTAAAATAAATCCCCTTTGAATCCTGCAATTTATATCGAAAGCCTGCTTTTTTCATGCACTCATATACTGAAGCAAATTCACTTGCATACGAATTCATATCACTAGAAGAAGCATAAACCGGTTTCCAGCCACATTTTAAAAGTGATTGTTCGATTACAGCCCGATCTGCTCTAGGCTTTTCCCATAAAACCAAAGTCGATGGGGGAGGATTGCCTAACTGACATCCAGCTGTACTTAAGAGAGCCATGCAGCTCAATAGTTTTAAGATTTTTTTCATTTTTCCCCTCCTCCATAGTTTTTTTTAAAAAAATCTTATAAAAAGAGTTGAATTTCAAACTAAGAGCTTTCTCCGCCTTTTCAATCTGTAGATTATCAGCCGCATTTTCTTCAGTACGAAAATTGATAATATCATCATTATATTTATTAACTTTATCAATTAATACTGCAACATCATCTAAGGTATAGGTTTTCATGAATCCTCCCCTGCATACTCTTTAATTCTTTTGCAGAGAAATTCATAAAAATTACTTGCGTAATACTGGGGATCGTCAAGTGGAAACTTAAGATAGAGCGGGCACTCTCCATCCCGAAACTGCGTATAATCAAAATAAAAGGTTTCACCAAAATCAGTTGTGCAGATAACAAGTTGTTTGGGGTCCGTAAAGCCATCTCTTCTATCGAGCAAATTTCGGTAAACAATATCACCAGCAGGAATACCTGCGCAGATTTCATAAATACTGAATATTTCTTCACCTCCAATTTCTCCTCCTCCATAATTTTTTAAAAAACCCTTATAGGAAGAGGTAAATTGTAAATCGAGAGTATTCTCAGCTGTTTTAATCCTTACATCATCAGGAGCATTATCTTTAGTACCAAAATTAATAGCATGACTATGCATATCAATATATTGTGCAACATCTGATAAAGTATAACTTTTCATAAATTTTTCTCCATAAGTCACAGCGTGTTTTTACTCATAATGAGTGTTTCTAATGATCAATATTTCTCTACCATAGCCAATGGAATTGGGATGAGATTGATAAAATCATAAGAGATCTTTTTTTGAAGGAACTCTTTTCTCATCTGTGTCTGTAAAATCATCTCGCATTTACAATATATGATATAATTAAAGGGGATGATCATTAAAGCTTAGAGAGCGCCTTTTAGTGTCATTACTCCAATATTTGCAATAATTACTTTTTTTTTCCTGCTTAGGAGACTTTTTTTGAAATCCAACAAATAACTTTTTTGATAAAATTTGTCTTTGGCTTCATATGAGCAACCAAACTCTTGTCTTGATAAAATGAGTAGAGAACCTCAACGAGAGGACTATCTTGTTCTTGTGTCACAGGATGTAACATAATAGGCCTACAATCGACTCCAATAGGAGCTCTTCCTGATGCCATTCTTTCCACATTTGTACCTGTTATTATGTGTCCTTTTTCTTTCCAAGAAGAAACTGTTTCAGGATCAAACAGTTCATCTTCCTGATAAACTTTTTGACCTTTAAATTCCATAGGCTCAGCTGCCCCCATACTTTTTTTCTTTATCCATTTCATGATTCATAATCCCCTCGATTTTTTCAAAATAATCAATTTATTCTTTGTTCTAAATAGACTTAAATAAACTCTCCTTCCAAGAGCGAGGTTATTCCTCGCTAAAAAGCTCTGAGTGATCATCAAGCTTTTCTGCCACCTGTTTAATCAAAGCGTAACTCACTTGCTTCACCTTTGCTACTTCTTTGGCTAAAGCTAATGCACGTTCAAGGTGGGTTTTGTTGATGCTTTCGTCAAAGCCTAGGTGATCACCTGCCGTAAAGCTTTGCTGATAAGATTGTAAGGTCTCAACATCACCCAATAAAGCAAGAGCGCCAAGATGAAGTAAAGCATAATCCGTATTATCTGCTTTAGATGTTGCATCTTGTTGCCAAGGAGC
>NZ_JBHILX010000018.1:0-15800 GCF_042193585.1 Bartonella sp. PS7NMGDW | reverse complement strand
TAGAGCACGTATACGGTGTAAAGTAAGACCATCAAAAGTGAATTTTTCATTGGTAAATTCGTATTTTTTTGCAGGCTGTTGTTGATTAACAGATGTGATTTCGTTTGCAATGTTAGAGATAATGGGGGGGATTTTTGAATTTGTCATTTTAAATTCTTTCTAATCATAAAAGGTTTCTATTGACCACCTAATGGGCGTCGGGCGCTAGAAACACGGTGATTAGTCCGCTGTATGCTTTCCCCTTGAAAGGGTATTGTATGGCATAACCACACCCGACAAAATTCTCATATACTAACAAAAGCATAAAAGAAAGTCAGTATTTTAAAGGCATGGGAGAGGCTGTTTCGTAACCTATCCGCTAATCACTAAGTGTTTCTATCACTTGAGTATTTATATAACAAAATACGTATTTATTGTCAAATAATATTTTATCTTTTTTGATATTTTTCTTGTTTTTTAAATACGTTGTGTATTCATAATATATTATGCTTATTAATTGCTTCTTTTATATTTATGTGCTTTTAAAGCTATATTATGGGCTTTATAAAACGACTGCGTTATTTTCTGAATCTATACATTTATAATATTTAAAAAACGCTCTCATAATGCGTATTTTTATCTTTATAACCTATCAGTTTTTTTACTAAATGGTTTTTAAGATTTCTGTTAATTTCCTTTATAACGTATTTGCAATTTAATAGCCTTTTATAGCTGTTATCTTCTTTATAGCTACCGCATCATTTTTCATTTTCATAAGAGAAATGATAAAGATGATAATGTGATTTATTTGTTATAAAACATCTAAAGAGAGACTGATAATTATAGAAATTATCGAACTCTCTTTAAACAGAGCTTTCGAAAAGTATACATTTATCATTTTAGATTACGATATAGTTTTTTAAAAGCAATCCAAATAAGAGTATTTAAAAGTGCAAATGATTTCTTTTTAGAATAACGCATATAAACACTCCTTTTAAAGATTGTATGTAAGCAATTTATAAAAGTGATATAGAACCTATAGGTATAAGACCTTATACCCCTTGTGAGGTTAATATGCCTATCATGTGAGCATGCTTTATAAGTTATTCAGTTTCTCTAATTTCTAATTTTGGTAAGTTCTTAACAATTTTCATTGTTTCCAAACTTACAGTGATAACCCTTTGAAACAACTCTAGAGGATAAGCAGGATTGCCAACGGTCTCAAAAGCATAACGATTGGCATCATTCACAATGCCACTCTTTTTATCTGTTTTTACACATTGACGCCCCATAACCCATTCAAGAGCGGGCTTGCCATTAACGATATACTCATAAGCTTACTTAGGGATATCTGTCATGATGATATTGCTATTATAAAAAACAGTCGATTTATCCTTTTCCTTACTATTCCCAGAAAATTTCATTTCAGTCACGTAATAGAATTTTTCGGGATTAGAGATCTCTGTAACTTTTGGATTACCCTTTTTAAAGGTCACTGGATAAGGCTCTACAGTTTCATAATTCACGTGCAAATGACCTAATTCATGCCCTGCTGTTACAAATTTCCAAAATCCTTAGCAGTTTTTATATAAAGAAGACGAGGCAATTCTTTAGAGAGGTTATCGACATAACGAGTGCGATAATCTTCTGAATGCAAAAGACCGTAAACATAATAAAACAGATCATCTTTAGTGATAGTTTCATTGGGATAAGCAGTTTTAAAATGCGCTAATTCTTCATAAGTTATGGCATTACGCATTTTCTTTTTTGCTTATTTTAGTATAAGCGATTGTCATGCTATTTTTCTTATCAAGCGATAATAATGGAGTGTTTCTTGTTGTCTCTAATATGTAACAGTTCCAATAAATTTGGTATATTCTATGAATAAGAGTCTTTACTTGAAGCTCAAGATTATATTACATGCAACACCTTAAAATTAAGAAGCATATAGAGCATATGATTGTCATTTAACAGTGTAATTATACAAGCTTCAAAAGCGGGGGAAATGATATGGTTTGCACAACTAATAAAGCAAGTGTATACAGTACAGTCTATGCTTTTCTCTTAGATTTTAGAAGTATTATTCTCATCAAAAAATTAAAAAATTGTTACGCGGTTGGCGATTTTTTCTGTGACGCTGATGATATGGTTCATTTGGTTGCTCATTTTGAGGACACAATGAATGCATAGATTTTTTTCACTTTTGTTTTTGCGGCTTTTTTGTGCCTTTTTTCATGGGCAAGTTTAGCACAAAACATTCGTGAGAAAGCGATTAATCAATCAGAGAGCATCCAACGACAACAAACGCAAGAACAGCGTTTTCAACGATTGCACCGTAGAAACGAAACCCATGGGGTATTTTTGCCAGACGATGATACCACATCTGCCTATGGTGCTTCGCCTAGTACAACCTGTTTGCTGATCAAAAGCATTGAATTTGTTGATGCTCTGTTGATTTCTCACACCGACCTTCATGAAGCCATTTCTCTTTGGGAAGGACGGTGTTTGGGGATTGACGAAATCAACAAAGTGCTCAAAGCGGTGACCAAGCTTTATATGAAGCGCGGCTATATTGCGGTGCGGGCTTATTTGCCTGAGCAAGATTTAAGCGGCGGTCATCTCAAGATTGTTGTTGTTGAAGGTGTGATGGAAGATATCACTCTTGATGGGCATAAAGTTGGAAGGAAATCTCAAGGAGAAATCACCACGGCTTTTCCAAACCTTATTGGGAAGCCGACCAATCTGCGCCAGATAGAGCAAGGGCTTGATCAAATCAATCGGCTTTTCTCACGTCAAGCCACCATTAATCTTGGTGCGGGGAGCAATTCGGGTGGTTCGATACTCGATGTTCATATTGAAAAACAGAAACCTTGGCTTATTACGCTTTCCAGCGATAATCTTGGCGCTAAAGCAACAGGAATTTATCAAACGCGCTTGAGCCTTTCTTTTGATGATCTGTTAGGGATCAATGATCAATGGTCGTTTAGTTATCAGCGCTCCATGGATGGTAGTCCGTATCATTTTTCTCACAAGCGTCCCAATAGTGATACTCTAACAGGATCTTTTTCTCTTCCCTATGGCACTTGGACAACAGGTTTTGATGGGACGTGGAGCCAATATCATTCAAGTGTTAAGGGAATATTTTCCGATATTATGACTGCGGGGAAGTCTTTATCGCTTACACCGTGGATTTCACGGGTTATCGACCGTGATCAAGAGGGCAAGACGTGGCTTACGGGACGCTTAACATGGAAATATTCTGATAATTTTATTATGGGCAGTCGGGTTGATGTTTCCAGCCGTAAACTAGCTATTGCAACCTTTGAGCTTGATCACTCGCGCAAGTGGCTTGGAGGAGAATTAAGCGCGCATATAGGGTTTCATAAAGGGTTGGCAATTCTTGGTGCTTATGACGATAAAGAGCAAGAGAATGCAACAAAAAATTCACCCAAAGGGCAATTTTCCAAATTGTCTTTTTCCCTAGGCTACGTGCGTCCTTTTTCGCTCAAACAATATAACTTTCGCTATAACACGCTGTTTTCAGGACAATTATCACCCGACACGTTGTTTAGTTCAGAGCAAATATCGCTTGGTGGTAGTTCCTCTGTGCGCGGAGTGCGTGAGGCGATTTATTACGGCAATAATGGGGTGTTTTGGCGCAATGAATTGTCGCTGTTGTTGCCAGGTTTTTCTTCGAACATGGGGCGTAAATTTATGAGCCAATTTGCCCCTTATATGGCGCTTGATCTGGGGGCTGTAGCCAATGATGTAAACAAAAACAGTTTTGGCGGGAGGCTCGTTGGGGCAACTCTTGGTTTCCATGCAAGCGGAGAAATTACGGATATTGATGTGTCTTATTCGAATATTTTAACCCAATCGACAGTGCGAGAAAAGGGAAATGCGACAGGGTTATTTCAAGTGCGGGCATTATTGAGATTTTAGAGCAAAGGGGCGGTAAAAAATATCGCTGCGCTGTTTACACCCATATGGGTTGTTTTTTTAAGAGATAAAGAATTTTATGAGGAGCTGAAGATGCGGGGATTGAAAAATCAAAAGCATAAATTGGGATATGGATACAAGCGAGGAAAGCGCGTTCTTTGTGTTTTGCAGCGAGGGATCCATAAGGGGCTTTCACTTGTTTTAAGTTTTTGCTTAGCTTTTCAGCCTTTGTTGTTGCAAGCACAAGCGCTTGGAGCGCGAAGTCCTGTTGCACAAGAGAGCCAAGGGATTAAAGCAGCTGATGGGGTTGGCTCTGTTTTCCGCCCCACGGTGGGGAAAGCCGGCAATGATGTGCCGCTGATTGATATTGTGCGCCCCAATGGTCAGGGTCTTTCTCATAACAAATATGACAGTTTCAATGTTGATACCCATGGCGTGATTTTGAACAATTCGACTGAGGAAGTCTCGCGTTCACAGCTTGGGGGATTGGTGCCAGGCAACGGCAATTTGCGTTATAGCGGTGCAGCAAAGGTTATCCTTAATGAAGTGGTAAGTGCCAATCGCTCGCGTCTTGAAGGCGTGAGCGAAGTACACGGGCATATGGCGGATGTTATTATCGCCAACCCCAATGGGATTACTTGTAACGGTTGTGGCTTTATTAATACTCCACGGGTGACTTTATCGACCGGACAACCGATTATTGGAACCGATGGGGCTTTGAGTGGGTTGCGTGTTGAGGGTGGTGATATCACCATAGGCGCTCGTGGAGCTGATGGAAGTGCATTAGATATTTTTGATCTTGTTTCGTGCAAGATCAGTATCGGAGGTCCCATACAGGTCAAAGGAGATTTGGCTGTTATCGCTGGTCACAATCATTTTGATTATGACAAACGCGAAGCAACTTCTCTTGGTTCTGATGGCAAAGAGCCAGAATTGGCGATTGATTCCAGTGAGTTTGGTGGAATGTATGCGGGGCAGATCCGCGTGATTGCCAATGATAAAGGCGCCGGCGTTAAGATGCGAGGAGACATGGTTGCCAATGCAGGCGCCATGAGATTGACAAGTGATGGCAAGCTGGTGATTGCCAAAGCACGCGCCAAAGGAGCAGTAAAAGCGCGTTCTCACCACGATAGTGTGCACGTGAAAGATCTGCTTTTTTCAGAAGAAGCGGTTGAGCTGAAGGCTTTGAAACATGTTGAACTGGCTGAGCAAGCTCGCGTTGCGGCAAGCGGTGCTGTTAATGTGCACGCCGATCTGATCAAGCTCCAGTCTCATGCTCTTCTAGCAAGCGGTATTGGAAGTGATGGTCAACAGTCAGCGACGGGTTCTTTGCACTTAAAAGCAGCAAAGCTTGAGGCGGGGAATGGGCGGATAGCCGCCGGTGATCTTTTAGAGATCCAAGCAGCAACAATTGATCTAAGCCGCATGCAAGACAATGATCAAACAGGGGTTTCTTCCCTTGGCGATCTGACAATTAAAACCAATCAAATCACCGCTTTAAACAACCATATTGGTGCCAAGGGGAATATTGTCTTGAGCGCCGATGATGCGCTCACTGTAGGTGCTGGACATTATAGCGCCGGCGGCTCTCTTTTGGTGCAAGCGGCAGAGCTTACATCAGGCGCTCATTTAGTTGCAGAACAAAAAATAGACCTTTATGCGCATCACGGTGCCCTGATCCAAGAAGGCACTGTCTGGTCTAATGGGAAGATAACGCTGGATGCCTATGGTGCCCTCAATCACACGGGTGATATTGTCAGTATGCAGCAGGTTGCCTTGACAGCGGGGGGCATGCTCACAACCTCTCAAGAGAGCACGATTTTAAGTTATGATGTGGTTTTAAGTGCTGATGCTTTAACCCAAGCAGGGACTGTGGAAGCTCAAGAAGGAGCATTAACCCTTCAAGTGCGTGATGGGGTTGCAAATAACGGCACAATGCGCGGTGAGAGTGTCGATGCTCATATTGGTGCATTTACCAATCAAGGGACGTTTATTGCAACCGATGATTTGCATTTGATGGTAAGCACACAAGAAGGCGCCGATCCGCAACAAGCCTTTCTGAAGAATACATCCGAAGGTGTCCTTCAAAGTGGTGGTGTTTTTGTTGTGATCGCAGGGCGATTAGACAATGCCGGTGTGCTTGGCTCTAGTGGTGAGAATGTTGCCCTTAATGTGGCAGGGAATGTCAGCAATAGTGGGCTGATTTACGCCAAAAAATCTATGGATCTATTCAGTGATGGTAATCTGAGCAATACACAGGGCAGAATTATTGCTGAAGAGGCTCTCACCATTGGTGGGCTGAAAGAGACACGTGCTGGTCATATAAATAATGAGGCTGGTCTTCTCAGTGCTTTAGCCGGTGAGATGAAGATTGTTGCAACGTCTTTTGTCAATAAAAGCGCTGAAACGACAAATTCAGACCAACAAAATGCTACACATGATGAAGGTGCGCATGTTTTAGCGCGGGATGGTTTGCGCATTAATGTGGGCAGTTTTGAGAATGTTGATGGTCTCATTTCTACGCAAGGGGCAGTTAATATTGTTGCTGATAGTGTGATCCAAGCAGGGCACATAGAGATTGAGCGTGGTGACCTTCAACTGACCAGCCATGGTGATTTAAGCAATAGTGGCACGATAGAAAGCAATGATACCATTGCTTTGCATGCGCAAACAAATCTCAGCCAAACGGGGCGCATTGTTTCTAAAAAGCGGGTTGAGCTTTCCAGTGATGGCATATTGACAATGGGTGAGACAAGTGAGGTTGGCGCCTATGATGTAACGCTGAAGGCAGGCACACTCACCCAGGCTGGGCTTGTGGAAGCGCAAGGCGGAGTACTTACTCTCAACAGCCATGATGTTTTAAGTAATTCCGGTATCATGGTGGGCACTGTTGTTGAAGCGAAGCTTGGGTCTTTAGCAAATTCCGGTCAGCTTTTAGCCATTGACAGCTTTACGCTTATGGCAGAAAGCCATGATCCGTCATTGGGGCAAGTTGCTCTGGTTTTAAATGGTGAAGACGGTGTACTTAAAAGTGGTGGTGCTTTTGTCTTAACCGCAGATGTTTTGGACAATGCCGGCAGTATTGGTTCAAGTGGTGATGGGGTTGCGCTCAATGTGAGCGCTGATCTGAGCAATAGCGGACTGATTTATGCCAAGAAATCTGCAACGCTCTCCTTAGATGGGGATTTTATCAATAAGTTTGCCGACGTCATTGCTGAAGACAATCTCATCATCCGTGGTTTAAGTGGAGAGCGGGCTGGTCATGTGATCAACAGCTCAGGGCTTTTAGAAGCCGTGTCCGGCGATATGACCTTCGATGTCTCAGCGCTTACCAACATGCGTGAAGGCGGGGTTGAAGTTAGCGATAAAGTGGTTAATCGCAATGTCCATGAAACATCACATACCGAAAAAGATGGGTGGCTTTTGGTTGATACAACCACTACAACTACCAGAGTTACAACGACGGTTAGTCAGCAGCGGCCTCATTTTACCAATAATGCTGCACAAATTTTAGTAGGACGTCATCTGACAATTAATGCCGGCGATATCCGTAATAGCTACAGTTTAATTGCTGCTAATGGCAACATTGAGATGCAGGGAAATACGCTGCTCAATGAAGGGCGCGATTTAACCGAAACAACCAAGATTGAGACGACAACACGTATCGAGACTACATCTGGTGATATTTTGGGTGCAGGGGTGGCTCAAATAGGAGATACAGACACATCGGAATATGTTGATGATCCTGTAATAATCACGCGCACCTATGATGCTGTTTATGGCACGATTGAAGCTGGTGGCACGCTTGATGTCAAGGTTACAGACACTCTTGACAATCATGCGGTGCGTGAGGGGGTTGAGCAAGTTGGCTTAAGCTCTGGAGATAAAGGTTTGGCTGGTGTTAAAAACACCGATTTTGATGGTTCCAAACCACTGATTAGTGATGATCGATTGGACGGCATTATCAATGGTTTGAAAGGACACAAAGGGCTTTTTGCACCGAGCATCCAAACACCCGCACCAGAATCCATACAGGTGCCAACGCAAGATGGGCTTAGCTCTGTCAAGACAGAGTTAGCTGGCAGCCAATCACCGGATGTGCCGTTTTTAGTTGAGACGCGACAGGACTTTATCAACCCAAGTAAATTTTTAGGATCGGACTATTACTTAAAAAAGATTGGCAATTATAAGCCTGAGAACGTGTTCAAAAGATTGGGCGATGCTTATTTTGAATATCGTCTGGTGGGTGAGCAAATCTTTGAGCTGACAGGCAATCGCACTCTTCTTGATGATGAAGATCCCAATGCTCAAATGCAAACGCTCTATGACAATGCTGTGGAGCAGCAAGGTCCCTTGGGGTTAGTGCTAGGCAAGCCCTTAACGCCTCAGCAGATTGCTGAGATCAAAAAGGATATGATCTGGCTTGAGATCCACCTTGTCGACGGACAAGAGGTCTTGGTACCCCACGTTTATTTGGCGCCAACCTCCTCTTCAGAACAAGGGATAAAAAAAGCACAAGGATTGCAAGAAAATCTTGCCAGTGCACGTTTGAAAGGCAATGGCGTCACCTTGAATGCGGACCGTCTTACCAATAGCGGTGCTGTGGTAAGTGATGATGCACTGCACGTTTCGACCACGCAAACTTTGTTCAATAATGGTGGGTTTTTGCTTGGTACCGGAGCTGTAGAGCTCACCAGTAACGGTCTTTTAGCCAATTCTTCCGGTGTTATTCATGGTGATACGGTTACCATGACGGGTGATACGATTGTCAATAGCACGGCTAAAATCCGTGACACGAATGCATATGGTTTTGTTGATCGAGCTGGGCAGAAGGGACAAATTCTCTCTAATCATGAATTAAACATCCAATCCCTTGGTGATCTTGGCGCAGAGGGTGGGGAATTCACCAGCGGCGGTCCGATGACGATGATTATCGGTGGTTCTGCCACGTTTAGTGCATTGGCGCTAGAAAGTGAACATGCGCAGACATTGGAAAAAGGGCATTATAACGCCCAAAGCAGAGAGCACCGTTTGAGTGAAGTTAACAGTGGGGATGATCTTAACGTTGTTACGAACGGCGACCTCATCATGGATGGGGCTAAGGTAAAAGGAGAAGGTAATGGGAATCTCACCAGTGGTGCTGCTTTCACGCTGACTTCGGTGCAAGACGTTAACAGTTTTGACTTGGATCTTAGGGGCAAAGAAGGCGACAAATCGAAACAAAAGAATAAGTTTCGTCAACAATCAACTGAAGTTACCACAAACAAAAGCACGATGGAGTTTAGCAAAGACCTCTCCATACACGCGCAAAATGGGGATCTCACACTTGGTGCGGCAGGGCTATCAAGTGGTGGTCAGACGCATTTGACATCAGATAATGGGAAGATCAAGTTTCTCACCAACAAGGATCAAGATTTTAAGGATGTTTATCAGCGTAATGAAAACCTTGTGTGGTGGAGTGAGGGTGACGAAGGTTACCTTAAGGAGACCATCGAGCATGTCACCATAGATGCTAAGGGTGGCATGAAGCTTGATGCAGGCAATGGCTTTGTTGTTGAATATGAGGCAACCGGTGATTTAGACAAATCCCTTGAGCAATTGTCACACTCTCCAGGCATGGCATGGATCAAGCAACTGCGTGATGATCCCGTGTTATCCAAGCAAGTTGATTGGCAAGCAGTTAAGGCTGAGTTTAAAGACTGGGATTATAAAGCCCAAGGGCTGACAGAAGCCGGTGCGGCTCTCGTGGCATTGGCTGTCACGGCGGTTACGGGTGGAGCAGCCTCGGGCGCTGCTAGTGCCATTACCGGTGCTTTGGGGCTTGGCTCGAGCACCGCCATGAATGCGGCGATACAGGCTGGTGTCCAAGCGCTGATTAACAAAAGCGCTGTGGCTCTTGTTAACAATCGCGGTGATATTGCCGGCGCCTTGCATGAGCTTGGTTCTTCCAAGAATATTCTCAGCATTGTCTCGTCGATGTTGACAGCAGGCTTAACCAGCCAAATAACGGAAATGGTTGGTGTTGGACAATCTTTGCCAAAAACCGCTCCTTTTGTCGATCGCATTGCCCTTGAAGCGGAAAAGAACCTGATCAAAGCCGCCATTGGCACAGGCGTGCAAACGGCTCTTGAGGGTGGCTCTCTTGACAAGAACTTTTTTAACAATCTGCGCATCGCCCTGTCTGATACGGTTGGCAAATCGTTGGCAGAAGAAATTGGTACTGCCAAGGCAGAAGGCAAAATAGATACAGTCACTCAGATCGTTGCCCACGCCGGTCTTGGCTGCTTAAAAGGCGCTGTTGCGAGCGGTGCTTGCTCTGCCGGTGCTATCGGCGGGGCTGTGGGTGAAGCCACAGCCATGCTCCAGTTTAAACTGTGGGTGCAAGGCATTGTGAAAGAGGAAATGGGGGACCTAAACGGTCGCACCCCAACTCCGGAAGAGGAAGCGCGTATAAACGCAAAGATTGATGCGCAGTTTGCTGACTTTAGAGACCACACCATTGATGTTGCAAGGGCTGCTGGGGGCGTTGCCGCTGCCCTTGCCGGTGGCAATGTTGATGCCGGCGCCGATGCCGCTGGAAATGCCGCTGCAAATAACTACCTCAGCAGTGCTCAAATAGCCCAGATGAATAAAGAATTAAAGGAGTGTCCTGACCTTTTATGTGAAGCAGAAGTGTCTGCGAAGTGGTCTGCGATTAGTACAGGGCAAGGTATAAGCTTTGGGGCTGGTATAGTAGCTGGTGTACCGGCTGAAATATACGATACGCTTGATGGTTTTTGGCAACTAGCCAAACATCCCGAAGAGACTTTGAAAGCGCTCAAAGATTTTTTCAGCAGTGATGAGATTTTGGCGACAATTGGTCGGACCCTTGGACAGTCCTATGTAGATCGCATTAATAAAATGGAGGAGGAATATGAGCGAGCCGGTGCTGGTGGATCCTTTAAAGCTGGACTTGAATTTGGAAAATTATTGACTGAAACAGCATCCCTAATGACAGGAGTTGCTGGAGCAGCCAAGGGAGCCATAAAGCTTGGCGAAAAGGCTTGGATTAAATTCATTGCTAGGAAAGATTTTGCCCAATTCGCTTCCAAGAAAAATCTTGCAGAACTTGCAGCTCAAGGAGATCCTGACAAACTAGCTGCTAGGAAAGAACTGACCAAACTCGCCGCTAAAGAAAAAAAGCTTTGGTTAAAAAAGAAACCCACTAAATTTACCGATAGCAAATTTGGACAGACCTACACAGTTTATCGGAGAGACGATTTGTTTGATCCTAACCAAATTGTTAATTGGACAGTAAAGAAGAAAAAGGTGTGGGGTACCAATATTGAAAGGACAAAAACAGGAAGAGCACCTATGGGGTTTGATGGCAAGCCTGTTGAGTTGCATCACCTAAAGCAAACCCCCGATGGACCCCTAGCGGAAATTAGCCATGAATTTCATAAAAAATATACTTCTGTTATTCATGCTAATCCAAAAACACATCAATCGCTTATAGAGAGAAAAAAGTTTGAGAAGCAGAGAGAGGAATATTGGAAAGAATACGGCAATGGGCATGGAGAACAAAAAAACAGTAGTTTAGGAGGAATAATCAATATGAAATGGGGCATTATAGGTCTAAATTTTGACAGATGGGGACAGGAGCACCGGCAGTAGTGATCTACGGTTGATGAAAAGAGAAAAAACAGAGATTTATAGAATAATTGATGGAGAATAATTGATGAAAACCTATACCTTAGATGATGTTATACAATTAGTTGATAAATATGAAGGTGATATTGTCAATTTTTGTTCTGAAGATGACGCAGTTGGTGATCTCGTGATTGAAAATGCGGAGAAAGCTCTCGGTTTACAATTCACATCTTCCTATAAAGTTTTTTTAAAACATTATAAAGGCGGGGACATTGGTGGTTATGAAATCTATAGTCTTTATGAGCATCCTATAGGTGTTCCTTTTGATGATATTGTTTTTCAAAACTTAAATGATAGAAAACGTGGTTTCGCAACACCAAAACAGCTTATCGTTTGTGATGCTGCTTTTGGTGAAACCTTTTATTTTGATTATACACAGTTTAGGGATGGAGAATGCCCACTTTATGTCATGCTTCCATCTGAAGATTGCGAATATTACGCAAGTAATTTTTATGAATTCCTTTGCAAAAGAATTAAAGAAAGCGCGGGAGAAGAGATACCTGAAGGTGACCAACCGATTGAAAAGATTGAGAACACTCCCACTCCGCAACCTATACCTTTTTACAAGAGTTTTTGGAAAAAACTATGGAAGAGGTCAAATTGATAGAGGAAATATGGAGCGTTTATAACGCACGTTTTGAGGTTCATCCATGAAAACCTATACTTTAGATGATGTTGCAGTATTAATTGATAAAGTGAATAAATATGATGATGAGATTATCAATTTTGGTACTGCAGAGGATGCAGTTAGTGATGTACGGATTAAAGAGGCAGAAAAAACTCTCGGTTTACAGTTTACAACTTCTTATAAGGATTTTTTAAAAAATTATAAGGGAGGAGAAATTGGAGGTGATGAAATATTTAGCATTTATAACGCAAGTTTTGATAAGTGTCCTGCTGGTGATATTGTTTTCTATCATTTGACGGATATAAAAAATGGTTTCGCAAAACCAAATCAGCTTGCCGTGAATAGAACTGATTTTGGTGAAACATTTTATTTTGATTACTCTCAATTTCGGGATGGTGAATGCCCACTTTATGTCATGCTTCCATCTGAAGATTGCGAATATTACGCAAGTAATTTTTATGAATTCCTTTGCAAAAGAATTAAAGAAAGCGTGGGAGAAGAGATACCTGATGGTGATCAACCGATTGAAAAGATTGAGCACACTCCCACTCCGCAACCTATCTCTTTTTACAAGAGTTTTTGGAAAAAACTATGGAAGAGGTGAAATTGATAGCGAGGAAATATGGAGCGTTTATAACGCAAGTTTTGAGGATCATCTATGAAAACCTATACCTTAGATGATGTTGCAGTATTAATTGATAAAGTGAATAAATATGATGATGATATTATCCATTTTCGTATTAAAGATAATGCAGTTGATGATCTTGTGATTGAAAAGGCGGAGAAAGCTCTCGGTTTACAATTCACGTCGTCTTACAAGAGTTTTTTTAAACATTATAAAGGTGGGGACATTAGTGGTGAAGAAATCTATAGTCTTTATGAGCATCCTATAGGTGTTTCTGTTAATGACGTTGTTTTCCAAAACTTAAATGATAGAAGAGATGGTTTTACGACACCAGAACAGCTTGTCGTGTGTTACGCTGATTTTGATGAAACCTTTTATTTTGATTATACGCAGTTTCGGGATGGTGAATGCCCACTCTATGTCAGGTTTCCATTGGATAATTGCGAATATTACGCGAGTAATTTTTATGAGTTCCTTTGTAAAAGAATTAAAGTACACGCGGGAGAAGAGATACCTGATGGTGATCAACCAATTGAAAAGATTGAGAACACTCCCACTCCGCAACCTATCCCTTTTTACAAGAGTTTTTGGAAAAAACTATGGAAGAGGTGAAATTGATAGAGGAAATATGGAGCGTTTATAACGCACGTTTTGAGGATCATCTATGAAAACCTATACCTTAGCTGATGTTGCAGTATTAATTGATAAAGTGAATAAATATGATGATGAGATTATCAATTTGGGTAGTGAAGATGATGAAGAGAATGAAACAGATGATTTACAGATTGAAAAGGCGGAGAAAGCTCTCGGCGTACAATTCACATCCTCTTACAAAGTTTTCTTAAAAAAATATGGAGGAGGAGAAATTGGTGGTGATGAAATCTTTAGCATTTATGGAGATTGTGGGGAAGGTATTCCTGCTGGTGATATTGTTTACCGAAACTTACTCAATAGAGAACGTGGTTTTGTGACACCAGAGCAGCTTTTCGTTAGCAGAACAGATTTTGGTGAAACCTTTTATTTTGATTATACGCAGTTTCGGGATGGTGAATGCCCACTCTATGTCATGCTTCCATCTGAAGATTGCGAATATTATGCCAGTAATTTTTATGAATTCCTTTGCAAAAGAATTAAAGAAAGCGTGGGAGTTGAGATACCTGATGGTGATCAACCAATTGAAAAGATTGAGAACACTCCCACTCCGCAACCTATACCTTTTTACAAGAGCTTTTGGAAAAAACTATGGAAGAGGTGAAATTGATAGAGGAAATATGAAGCGTTTATAACGCACGTTTTGAGGATCATCCATGAAAACCTATACCTTAGCTGATGTTGCAGTATTAATTGATAAAGTGAATAAATATGATGATGAGATTATCAATTTGGGTACTGCAGAAAATGCAGTTGATGATCTACTGATTGAAAAGGCGGAGAAAGCTCTCGGTTTACAATTCACATCTTCTTATAAGAGTTTTTTAAAAAATTATAAAGGAGGAGAAATTGGAGGTTATGAAATCTGTAGCGTTTATAGGGATTGTGGAATAGGTATTGCTGCTGGTGATATTGTTTTCCGCAACTTAAATAATAGAAAAAGGGGTTTTGCGACACCAGAACAGCTTATCGTAAGTAGAACAGATTTTGGTGAGACTTTTTACTTTGATTATACGCAGTTTCGGGATGGTGAATGCCCACTCTATGTCATGCTTCCATCTGAAGATTGCGAATATTACGCAAGTAATTTTTATGAATTCCTTTGCAAAAGAATTAAAGAAAGCGTGGGAGCTGAGATACCTGATGGTGATCAACCGATTGAAAAGATTGAGCACACTCCCACTCCGCAACCTATCCCTTTTTACAAGAGTTTTTGGAAAAAACTATGGAAGAGGTGAAATTGATAGTGAGGAAATATGGAGCGTTTATAACGCACGTTTTGAGGATCATCTATGAAAACCTATACCTTAGCTGATGTTGCACAATTGGTTGATAAGTGATTCATGATGCAAACTAAAGATGTCACAGAGATTTTAAAAAGACTGGGCTGGGAGCCTTATCGTGATAACGTGGGTGATACTTTTGCGCATTATCATCTTCCCGATCGCATTATTGGCATTGGCTATGGTGTAAAAAATTATGGAGAGAGTGGCAAAGAGTTTTTGCTTTCGGCTGATCTCACCACCGCTGCTTATTGTCTTGGCTGGGAATATTCTAGAGGTGAAAAATCACAGCGTAAATATGGAGATGTGCTGTTTTACGCGAAGGAGGATTTTAATGTTAAAGCTCCGGATCTTTCCGAAAGCCATATTAAGGACGCTCTAAATAGAGTGATTGCATGGGCGCAAGCACAGGATATTGAAAAAAAATTACGTGAAGAAGCTGCAGATCATTCTGCCGTTGCACAAGCATTACTTGGTGATATGGAGGCTTTAAGGAGTGATAGATCTACCCCAAAACTATCTGTGCCAGAATTTGCTGATTATAAAACAATGACATCGGATGATCGCCTGCTTTTTTTTGCACAGGCCTATAAAAATGGGGAATTAGACGATATTCTAACGCGCAAAAAAACCAAACAGCGCTCGATAAGCCTCACAGCAGCAATGCGCGTTCTTAAAACACAAGGGTGGTTTTCAACGGAACCTGGAAAAATGTGGTTGATTTTGCCCGACCGCTTTATTCAATTTGATTTTGGTTTTATACGTCTCCATGACAATTACAATGTCCGCATTGAAGCTGAAATATCTAATGAAATGATTTCTGTCGCTTGCAATTGTATTCACTATAGTAAGGAATATTGGTGTGTTTCTCCTAAAAATATTTATAATTCTTTTAATACGATTGGGGGGGGGATTTTTAGTGGTTTTGGTAAAGGCATTGATATTTGTGTAGAGACATTAGATGAGCAAGAGCTTATCAAAATCTCTGAGCGGATAATACAGTGGG
>NZ_JBHILX010000017.1:0-16851 GCF_042193585.1 Bartonella sp. PS7NMGDW | reverse complement strand
GTTTTGCTATTCGTGAAGGTGGTCGTACTGTTGGTGCCGGTATCGTCTCTAAGATCATTGAATAAATAATGCTTGTTAAAGGGATGTTAAAAGTGTTTTAGTTTTGAGAGTTAGGGGTATAGCTCAGTTGGTAGAGCGGCGGTCTCCAAAACCGCAGGTCGCGGGTTCAAGTCCTGCTGCCCCTGCCAAAGGGGAATAGAATTTTTCATATAAGGGAGTGGGTTTTGCTGCCTTTTTCGCTTTTTTTGATATAGGGCTTGTTTTTTTGTGTATGAAACGGTATTGAATAGGAAGTAAGGAAATTGCATAAGTCGAAAGTTGGCTTTTGCATTTTTTTCTGTTTATTTTTTTATAAAACACAATAGGGCTAGAGAGAGTATAGTGTGACGATGGCATCTAAAACCAATCCGATTACCTTTTTGAAGCAGGTTTATGCAGAAACAATTAAAGTGAAATGGCCTACACGTCGTGAGACGGTTATTTCTACTGTTATGGTTTTGTTGGTAACTGCGTTGGCTTCAGCTTTCTTTTTTATTGTGGATCAGGTTATGCATTTTGGTGTTTGGCGGGTTATTGATCTTCTGAAATATCTTTTTAGTTGAGAATGTAAGGAAGTGTGACTGTGGCAGCTCGTTGGTATATTGTTCAGGCATATTCAAATTTTGAAAAGAAAGTAGCGGAAGCTATTGATAAGGAGGCAAAGCAAAAAGGACTTGATCATCTTTTTGAAAAGATTTTTGTTCCAACAGAGCGTGTTGTAGAGGTTCGTCGTGGGCGAAAAGTTGATGCTGAGCGAAAATTTTTTCCTGGTTATGTTCTTGTTCGTGCTGAGTTAACAGATGAAGTTTATCATCTTATTAAGAATACGCCTAAAGTGACAGGTTTTTTAGGGTCGGATGCGCGTCCTGTTCCCATTTCTGATCGAGAGGTTGAGCAAATTCTCAAACAAGTTCAAGAAAGGGTTGAGTCTCCAAAGTCTTCTGTATTGTTTGAGGTTGGAGAGCAAGTTCGCGTTGCTGATGGTCCTTTTGTTTCGTTTAATGGAATTGTTCAAGAGGTTGAAGAAGAGCGCTCTCGTCTTAAGGTTGAAGTGCTTATTTTTGGGCGTCCTACGCCTGTTGATTTGGAATTTGGTCAGGTTGAAAAACTCTGATTAAACTTAGAGTAGTTTGAATTACTTTAAGGAAGGAGTGGGAGGTGATTTATGGCTTTTGTCGGCTTAATGATCCGAACCACGTGACTGCAGCGGGTAGCGGGCAAGATAAATTGTCAGTATACCAGTGAAATTAAAGGCAGATTGTTATGGCAAAAAAAAGTATAGGTCAGCTTAAGTTGCAGGTTCCTGCAGGAGCTGCTACTCCATCTCCACCGATTGGTCCAGCTCTTGGGCAGCGCGGTATTAATATCATGGAATTTTGTAAGGCGTTTAATGCAGCTACACAAGAAATGGAAAAGGGAGCACCGATTCCAGTGGTTATTACGTATTACCAAGATAAATCTTTCACATTTTCTCTCAAGACGCCTCCTGTATCATTCTTTTTAAAGAAGGAGGCAAACCTGAAATCTGGTTCAAAAGAGCCTGGTAAAGTGTCTGTAGGAAGCATTTCTCGTGATAAAATTCGTTCGATTGCGGAATCAAAGATGCAAGATCTTAATGCGAATGACATTGAGGCAGCAATGCGTATGGTTGAAGGTTCTGCTCGCTCGATGGGCTTGGAAGTGGTGGGGTAATATTATGGCAAAAGTAGCAAAAAGAATAAAAAATATCCGAAAAGATATTGATTTTAATGAACTTTACGCTTTGAAAGATGCCGTTTCAATGGTTAAGGAGCGTGCAGTTGCTAAGTTTGATGAAACAATCGAAATTTCAATGAACTTGGGTGTTGATCCTCGTCATGCTGATCAAATGGTTCGAGGAGTTGCTCATTTGCCTAATGGAACAGGGAGAAATATTCGTGTTGCCGTTTTTGCTCGTGGGGATAAGGCTGAGGAAGCTAAGGCGGCAGGAGCTGATATTGTAGGGGCTGAAGATTTGTTTGAAAGCATTAATGGAGGGACTATAGACTTCGATCGTTGTATTGCAACACCAGACATGATGCCTCTTGTTGGTCGTCTTGGTAAGATTCTTGGTCCGCGGAGTTTGATGCCGAATCCGAAAGTTGGTACTGTAACACTTGATGTTGTCGGTGCTGTCAAAGCTTCTAAAGGTGGTGCTGTTGAGTTTCGTGTGGAAAAAGCTGGTATTGTGCATGCTGGTATTGGTAAGGCTTCTTTTGGTGTTGAAAAAATTGTAGAAAATATAAAGGCCTTTGCAAGTGCAGTTATTAAAGCCAAACCGCAAGGTGCAAAAGGTGAGTATATTAAGCGCGTTGCTGTTTCTTCGACTATGGGAATTGGTATTAAAGTTGATCCAGCAACAGTTCGTTCAGAGTTAGTATAAGCTGATTTATAATTTTGTTTTTGGGTATGTGAATATCAAAATTGTATTTAAAATGCTGGTTTTGATCAGCATTTAGCTATCTAAGCTTTATAGAGCTTAGGTTATGCCGGGAGAAATTCCGGAATATCCTGTCCGAGATTGTAGGTGATGCTTTTAAGTATCTTAATCAAAAAAACCTGCATGAGACTGGGGTAAAAACTGAGAGTTAAAAGACTTAAAGGGTTTGAGCCAAGGTTGCCTTTGAACGCTGTGCGTGAAAAAGGGGACAGGATCCTCATCGGTGACATGAAGTATTTTATGTTATCAAAGGTAACCAATAGGTTTGTTTTAAGCAAATCTGTTAAATGGAGAGAGACAGTGAATAGAGCGGAAAAACGCGAATTTGTTACATGGCTTAACGAGGCTTTTCGGAAGTCTGGTTCTGTTGTTGTTGCACATTATTCCGGTCTGACAGTTTCACAGATGAATGATCTACGTTCGAAAATGGGTGAAGCTGGCGGTGCCGTTAAAGTCGCCAAAAACCGTCTTGCTAAAATCGCTCTTCAGGGCACGGAATCTGAATCGATAGTGGGTTTGTTTACTGGACAGACACTTATTGCTTATTCAGAAGATCCGATCACAGCACCGAAAGTTGCTGTTGATTTTGCGAAAAGCAATGACAAATTTGTCATCCTTGGCGGTTCAATGGGGGCAACAAGTTTAACTGTAGATGCTGTGAAGTCATTGGCTTCATTGCCTTCATTAAACGAGTTGCGTGCAAAACTTGTGGGTATGATTTCTACCCCTGCGACCCGTATTGCACAGGTTGTTAATGCCCCAGCTAGTCAGGTTGCACGTGTCATTGGCGCATATGCTCAGGAGGATAAGGCGGCTTAAGGCTGTTCTGTTTTTTTGGATAAAATTTAATAATGGTTCAAATCTTTTAATTGAAGGAATTTAAAAATGGCTGATCTAGAGAAGATCGTAGAAGACCTTTCTAATCTAACCCTTTTGGAAGCCGCTGAGCTTTCTAAGTTACTTGAAGAAAAGTGGGGAGTTTCGGCTGCTGCTCCTGTAGCTGTCGCTGCTGTTGCTGGTGCTGCTGCTCCAGCTGCTGAAGAAAAAACAGAATTTGATGTTATTCTTGTTGAAGGTGGTGCGCAAAAAATTAATGTTATTAAGGAAGTTCGTGCTCTTACTGGACTTGGTCTTAAAGAAGCTAAAGATCTGGTTGAAGGGGCACCTAAGCCTATTAAAGAGGGTGCTTCTAAAGAAGAAGCAGAAAAAATTAAATCTCAACTTGAAGCTGCTGGTGCTAAAGTGGAACTTAAGTAAATTTAATTTTATCGGCGGGCATTTATGTTCGCCGATTTTCTTTCTCTCAATACAAAGAGGGAAAATAATGAGTAAAAAACCTTTTCCCAACGGTTTTGTAACAGTAATGGGATAGGTTTGCACTACCCATCCCTTCATCATAGAGTCAAGAGATAAAAATGGCTTATGTTGGTGGGGAAAGTTAATGATGCTCATTGTTGAGTGTCAAGTGAACTGGTCTGCATATGCAGGTTAATGATATAAGGCTTTCAAGGTTGGTCTACCTTGAAGAGTAAAGATCAAGGAGCGACGATGGCTCAGACTCACGCAATGATGTCTCAATTCAATGGTCGTAAGCGCGTACGTAAATTTTTTGGTAAGATTCCTGAAGTAGCAGAAATGCCGAATCTTATTGAGGTTCAAAAAGCGTCATACGATCAGTTTCTCATGGTTGAGGAACCGAAAGGTGGACGACCAGATGAAGGTTTGCAAGCTGTTTTTAAATCGGTTTTTCCTATTTCAGATTTTTCCGGTACAGCTATGCTTGAGTTTGTTGGTTATGAATTTGATTTACCGAAATTTGATGTTGAAGAGTGCCGTCAACGTGATTTAACTTATGCTGCCCCATTAAAGGTCATATTACGTTTGATTGTTTTTGATGTTGATGAGGATACCGGCTCCAAAGATATCAAAGACATTAAAGAGCAAGGCGTTTATATGGGCGATATGCCTTTAATGACGACGAATGGTACCTTTATTGTTAATGGTACGGAACGTGTTATTGTTTCGCAGATGCATCGTTCTCCTGGTGTCTTTTTTGACCATGATAAAGGAAAGTCCCATTCATCAGGAAAGCTTCTTTTTGCTGCTCGTGTTATTCCGTATCGTGGTTCTTGGCTTGATATTGAGTTTGATGCTAAGGACATTATTTATGCGCGTATTGATCGGCGGCGCAAGATTCCTGTTACTAGTCTTTTGATGGCACTAGGTATGGATGCGTCGGATATTTTATCGACGTTTTATGATAAAGTGACTTATGAGCGTGATGGAGAAGGATGGCGAGTTCCTTATTCTGTTGATCGCTTTAAAGGAATGAAGCTCATTTCTGACCTTATAGATGCAGATAGTGGTGAAGTCGTCGCGGAGGCTGGTAAAAAATTAACAGTTCGTACTGCGAAGTCTTTGGCAGAAAAAGGACTTAAAGCGGTTAAAGTTAGTGAAGATGATTTATTAGGTTGTTATCTAGCCGAAGATATCGTCAATTACGAAACAGGTGAAATTTACCTTGAAGCTGGTGATGAAATTGACGAAAAAGTATTAAAAATTTTGCTTGATGTTAGTGCTGATCAAATCAATATCCTTGATATTGATCATATGAATATTGGCGCTTATATCCGCAATACTTTAAAGGTGGATAAAAATGAAAGTCGACAGGATGCGTTATTTGATATTTACCGAGTGATGCGTCCAGGTGAGCCCCCAACAATCGATACAGCAGAAGCAATGTTCCATTCATTGTTTTTTGATCCAGAGCGTTATGATCTTTCAGCCGTTGGGCGTGTTAAGATGAATTTGCGTATGGATCTTGATTGTCCAGACACAGTTCGCATTTTACGCCAAGAGGATATTCTTGCTGTTGTTAAGATGTTGGTTGAATTGCGTGATGGTCGTGGCGAAATTGATGATATTGATAATCTTGGCAACCGTCGCGTTCGTTCCGTTGGAGAATTGATGGAAAATCAATATCGCATTGGCCTTCTTCGTATGGAGCGTGCGATAAAAGAGCGCATGTCATCGGTTGAAATTGATACAGTTATGCCACAGGATTTGATCAATGCAAAGCCTGCTGCTGCTGCAGTTCGTGAGTTTTTTGGGTCTTCACAATTGTCGCAGTTTATGGATCAAACTAATCCATTGTCGGAGATTACCCATAAGCGCCGTCTTTCTGCTCTTGGTCCAGGTGGTTTGACTCGTGAACGGGCGGGTTTTGAAGTTCGTGACGTACATCCTACGCATTATGGTCGTATTTGTCCGATTGAAACACCAGAAGGCCCCAATATTGGTCTCATTAACTCCTTAGCAACATTTGCGCGAGTTAACAAATATGGCTTTATTGAAAGCCCATATCGAAAAATTGTTGATGGAAAAGTCACAAAAGAAGTTATTTATCTTTCAGCGATGGAAGAAGCAAAGCATTATGTTGCTCAAGCTAATTCTTCATTAGATAGTGAAGGTCGTTTTACAGAAGAGTTTGTTGTTTGCCGTCATGCTGGTGAAGTTTTAATGGCGCCGCGTGATCATGTTGATTTGATGGATGTTTCACCAAAACAATTGGTTTCAGTTGCAGCAGCGCTTATTCCTTTTTTGGAAAATGATGATGCGAATCGTGCGCTTATGGGATCGAACATGCAGCGTCAGGCAGTTCCTCTTGTCCGCGCCGAAGCGCCATTTGTTGGGACAGGAATGGAGGCCATTGTTGCACGCGATTCAGGAGCTGCTGTGAGTGCAAAACGTAGTGGTGTTGTTGATCAAGTCGATGCTACCCGTATTGTTATCCGTGCAACAGAAGATTTAGATCCTTCAAAATCAGGGGTTGATATTTACCGCCTACAGAAATTTCAGCGTTCTAATCAGTCCACTTGTATTAATCAGCGTCCTCTTGTACATGTCGGTGATAGGATAGAGAAAGGTGATATCATTGCAGATGGTCCATCCACGGATCTTGGTGATTTAGCTCTTGGTCGGAATGTTCTCGTAGCCTTTATGCCTTGGAATGGATACAATTATGAAGATTCTATTTTGTTATCCGAGCGCATTGTTGCTGATGATGTTTTTACTTCAATTCATATTGAGGAATTTGAAGTTGCAGCACGCGATACAAAACTTGGGCCTGAGGAAATTACGCGCGACATTCCTAATGTTGCGGAAGAAGCGTTAAGAAATCTTGATGAAGCTGGCATAATTTATATTGGTGCTGAAGTTCAACCAGGTGATATTTTAGTTGGAAAGATTACCCCAAAAGGTGAAAGTCCCATGACGCCAGAAGAAAAGCTTCTGCGTGCAATTTTTGGGGAAAAGGCATCCGATGTTCGTGATACTTCTATGCGTATGCCTCCTGGAACTTTTGGTACTGTTGTTGAAGTTCGCGTTTTTAATCGCCATGGCGTGGAAAAAGATGAACGTGCGATGGCAATTGAGCGTGAAGAAATTGAGCGTTTAGCAAAAGACCGTGATGATGAACAGTCTATTCTTGATCGCAATGTTTATGCGCGCCTTACCGATATGTTGACAGGTAAAGTTGCTGTAGAAGGTCCGAAAGGCTTTTCGGGCAGTAAAAAGCTTGATAGTACAGTAATGGGGCATTATCCACGATCCCAGTGGTGGCAATTTGCTGTTGAGGATGAGAAGCTTCAAAATGAAATTGAAACTTTGCGCAAGCAATATGATGAATCAAAAGAAGCATTACAACGTCGCTTTATGGATAAAGTTGAAAAGGTCCAAAGAGGTGATGAAATGCCTCCTGGTGTCATGAAAATGGTGAAGGTTTTTGTGGCTGTGAAGCGGAAAATCCAACCAGGTGATAAGATGGCGGGACGTCACGGGAATAAGGGTGTTGTTTCACGTATTCTTCCCGTAGAAGATATGCCATTTCTTGAAGATGGGACCCATGCTGATATCGTTTTGAATCCACTTGGTGTGCCTAGTCGTATGAATGTTGGACAAATTCTTGAGACGCATCTTGGTTGGGCATGTGCGGGGATGGGCAAGAAGATTGGTGATTTGTTAGAATTGTATCAAGAGACTGGGGATATATTGCCGTTGCGTCAGCGTATTGAAAATCTTATGCCTGATGATAATCAAAATGAACCAGTCCGTCAGTATGATAATGAAAGCCTTTACAAATTGGCATTACAGATGAAGAAAGGGGTTTCAATTGCAACGCCTGTTTTTGATGGAGCACATGAGTCTGATATTAACATGATGCTGGAGGACGCAGGCTTAGATAGTTCAGGGCAAGTTACGCTTTATGATGGTCGTACTGGAGAACCTTTTGATCGTCGAGTAACGGTAGGATATATTTACATGTTGAAATTGCATCACCTTGTTGATGATAAGATTCATGCACGTTCTATTGGTCCCTATTCACTTGTTACGCAGCAGCCATTAGGAGGTAAGGCACAGTTTGGTGGTCAGCGTTTTGGTGAAATGGAGGTTTGGGCACTTGAAGCTTATGGTGCTGCATACACTTTGCAGGAGATGCTAACAGTAAAATCTGATGACGTGGCCGGTCGAACGAAAGTCTATGAGGCAATTGTGCGTGGTGATGATACATTTGAGGCGGGTATACCCGAAAGCTTTAATGTGTTGGTAAAAGAAATGCGCTCACTTGCTCTTAATGTGGAGCTTGATGATGCGCGTGAATTTATTGCACAGCGGGCATTGTCTGATACAGCAGAATAATAATTCAAAGAGCGCAGTAGAAAAAGGCTGCGCTCTGATTACTTTAAGAGGCTCAATAACCTTATTAAGGTTATACAGGTCATTTTTAAAAGTAAATGTATTTTAAAGAAGATCTGTTATAAAATAAATGAGATATTACAACAGGTTCTAAGAATCTTTGAAGGAGAACAGCATGAACCACGAGGTCATGAATCTTTTCAATCCTCAAGCGCCAGCGCAGACATTTGACTCTATTCGTATTTCTATTGCGAGTCCTGAGAAAATTTTGTCCTGGTCTTATGGTGAGATTAAGAAGCCTGAGACTATTAATTATAGGACTTTTAAACCAGAGCGTGATGGTCTTTTTTGTGCACGTATATTTGGCCCTATTAAAGACTATGAATGTCTATGTGGCAAATATAAACGCATGAAGTATAAGGGCATTATTTGTGAAAAATGCGGTGTAGAGGTTACTCTTTCGCGCGTGCGTCGTGAGCGTATGGGGCATATTGAACTTGCGGCACCTGTTGCGCATATATGGTTTCTTAAATCATTACCAGGTCGTATTTCTACACTTTTAGATTTAACTTTAAAAGATATTGAGCGGGTTCTTTATTTTGAGAATTATATTGTAACCGAACCAGGGTTGACATCTCTTAAGCTCCATCAGCTTCTTTCTGAAGAAGAATATATGCTTGCTATTGATGAGTTTGGAGAAGATCAGTTTACAGCTATGATTGGCGCTGAAGCTATTTACGAGCTTTTAGCTGGTATGGAGTTAAATAAAATCGCCAATGATTTGCGTCTCGAATTAGCTGAAACAACTTCAGAGTTAAAGCAGAAAAAACTGATTAAACGGCTTAAAATCGTTGAAAATTTTCTTGAATCTGGAAATAAGCCAGAGTGGATGATTATGAAAACAATTCCGGTTATTCCACCGGATTTGCGTCCATTGGTTCCGCTTGATGGTGGGCGTTTTGCGACATCAGATCTGAATGATCTTTATCGGCGTGTTATTAATCGTAATAACCGCTTGAAACGGCTGATTGAATTGCGTGCTCCTGGAATTATCGTGCGCAATGAAAAGCGTATGGTACAAGAAGCTGTTGATGCATTGTTTGATAATGGACGGCGTGGGCGTGTGATTACTGGAGCCAATAAACGTCCTCTCAAGTCTCTATCAGATATGTTGAAGGGCAAGCAAGGACGTTTTCGTCAGAACTTACTTGGGAAGCGTGTTGATTACTCAGGGCGTTCTGTTATCGTGACGGGACCTGAATTAAAATTGCATCAATGCGGTCTTCCGAAAAAAATGGCTCTTGAATTGTTTAAGCCTTTTATTTATGCGCGGCTTGATGCAAAAGGCTATTCATCAACGGTAAAGCAGGCAAAGAAGCTTGTTGAAAAAGAACATCCGGAAGTTTGGGATATCTTGGATGAGGTTATTCGTGAACACCCTGTTTTACTCAACCGTGCGCCAACATTGCACCGTTTGGGGATTCAGGCTTTTGAACCTATTTTAATTGAAGGCAAAGCTATTCAACTTCATCCACTGGTGTGTACTGCTTTTAATGCGGATTTTGATGGAGATCAGATGGCGGTTCACGTTCCGCTTTCTCTTGAAGCACAGCTTGAAGCCCGTGTTTTGATGATGTCTACCAATAATATTCTTCATCCGGCCAATGGTGCCCCAATTATTGTTCCCTCACAGGATATGGTTCTTGGTCTTTATTATCTTTCAATTGTTTCTGAAAAAGAACCAGGTGAAGGAATGGCTTTTTCTGACATAGGTGAGCTTCATTATGCCTTGGAAAATAAGGTTGTAACGCTTCATACGAAGATTAAAGGCCGTGTTAAGAATATGGGGAAGGATGGAAAAGAAGTTTCTAAACTTTATGATACAACACCTGGTCGTTTGATTATCGGTGAGCTTTTGCCAAGGAATTCGGATATCTCATTTGATATTGTCAATCAAGAAATGACGAAAAAGAACATTTCTAAAATGATTGATCATGTTTATCGGCACTGTGGACAAAAAGAGACGGTTATTTTTTGTGACCGTATTATGCAGCTTGGCTTTTCTTATGCTTGTCGTGCAGGAATTTCATTCGGTAAGGATGATATGGTTATTCCTGATAGTAAGTCGCGTTTAGTTGCAGAGACAGAAGCTTTGGCTAAGGAGTACGAACAGCAATATAATGATGGTTTGATTACACAAGGTGAAAAATACAATAAGGTTGTAGATGCTTGGGGTAAATGTACAGATCGCGTTGCAGATGAAATGATGAAACGTATTCAAGCCGTCGATTTTGATCCTAAAACAGGTCGTCAACGGCCGATGAATTCGATCTATATGATGTCGCATTCTGGAGCACGTGGTTCTGCTAACCAGATGAGACAATTGGCTGGTATGCGTGGATTAATGGCAAAACCATCGGGTGAAATTATTGAAACCCCCATTATTTCAAATTTTAAAGAAGGTCTAACTGTTAATGAATACTTCAATTCCACGCATGGTGCACGTAAAGGACTTGCTGATACTGCGTTAAAGACGGCGAACTCTGGTTATTTAACACGGCGTCTTGTTGATGTTGCACAGGATGCTATTATTTCGGCAGTTGATTGTGGTACCGCAAAAGGGCTTACCATGCAGCCAATTGTTGATGCAGGACAAATTGTTGCCTCACTTGGGCAAAGGATTCTTGGTCGTACAGCGCTTGTTGATATTCTACATCCTGTCTCTGGAGAGGTTATCCTTGAAGGTGGAGCGATGATTGAGGAAGCTGATGTCGCGAAGATTGAAGAAGCTGGAATTCAATCTGTTCAAATTCGTTCTGCTTTAACATGTGAAACACGTCTTGGTGTTTGTGCAAAATGCTATGGTCGTGATTTGGCGCGTGGAACACCTGTTAATCAGGGAGAAGCCGTTGGTGTTATTGCTGCTCAATCCATTGGTGAGCCGGGAACACAGCTTACTATGCGTACTTTCCACTTAGGAGGGACTGCGCAGGTTGTTGATTCATCGTATTTAGAGGCATCTTATGAAGGTAAGGTGGAGATTCGTAATCGTAATGTGGTTCGTAACTCTGAAGGCCATTTGGTTGTTATGGGGCGTAATATGGCTATCCTTATCAAGGATGAGTTAGGAAAAGAGCGCGTTGTACACCGTGTTAGCTATGGTGCCCATATTTTTGTTGATGATGGTGATGTGGTTAAACGTGGCCAACGTATAGCAGAATGGGATCCTTACACACGTCCAATTTTAACGGAAGTTGAAGGCTATGTGGGTTTTGAAGATATGATTGATGGTTTATCTGTCACTGAAACAGCTGATGAATCTACGGGTATTACGAAGCGTTTGGTGATTGATTGGCGCGCTAATCCACGTGGTGCGGATCTTAAACCAGCCATTATTATCCACGCAGATAAAGAAGGTGAATCCATTGCTAAATTGTATAAGGGAGGTGAAGCCCGTTATATGATGTCAGTGGAAACTATTCTTTCTGTTGAGCTTGGTGCTCATGTTAAGGCTGGTGATGTTATTGCTCGTTTGCCGATGGAAAGTGCCAAGACGAAAGATATTACGGGTGGTTTACCACGTGTGGCTGAGCTTTTTGAAGCGCGTCGTCCAAAGGATCATGCGATTATTGCTGAAGTAAGTGGCACGATTCGATTCGGCCGTGGTTATAAGAATAAACGTCGTATCATTATTGAACCAAATGATGAAACTCTTGAGGCAGTAGAATATTTGATTCCAAAAGGTAAGTTGTTTCACTTCCAAGAAGGTGATCAAATTGAAAAGGGAGATTATATCCTTGATGGTAATCCAGCACCTCATGATATATTGGCGATTAAGGGGGTTGAAGCTTTGGCATCTTATCTTGTTAATGAGATTCAGGAGGTTTATCGTTTGCAGGGAGTTCTTATTAATGACAAGCACATTGAAGTGATTGTTCGTCAAATGTTGCAAAAAGTTGAAATTACTGAATCTGGAGATTCTGGTTATATTTCAGGTGATAATGTTGATCGTATTGAACTTGATGAAATCAATGATAATTTGATTGCAGAAGGGAAGAAACCTGCATCTGGTAATCCCATTCTTCTTGGAATTACAAAAGCTTCTCTTCAAACGCCTTCTTTCATTTCGGCGGCATCGTTTCAGGAAACAACACGTGTTCTTACTGAAGCAGCAGTTTCTGGTAAAATTGATACTTTGCAAGGACTTAAAGAGAACGTTATTGTCGGTCGTCTTATTCCAGCAGGTACGGGTGGTACGATTTCTCAAATCCGTCGTATTGCTGCCGTTCGTGATGATTTGATTGTAGATGAGCAGCGTAAGTCTAGTAATAACGAAGTGGCTAAGGCTATGTTGACAAATATGACAACCGGCGCCGTTGCTGAATAATTTAAATATAACATCACATAATAAAAAAACGTCTGAACTTTATATTCAGACGTTTTTTTATCTCGAAATGCAGAAGTTGCATCTTTTCCTAAAAAATATCAAAAATTATAAGGCGATAGTTATTTTTAACATCTTTACTAGCTTATTGTTTTGTAATTATTTGAAACTCAAAAGCCATGTTCAAGGAAAATAGTTGATTATCTACAAATAAAATAATGATTGATTTTGAATTTTAGGAAAATTGTTGATTGATATCTTCTATAAAGATTTTAAAGGACTTATAATGAAAGATCGATAGTCTTTTCTGTAATCTAAAAAATAATTGATCCTCTACTATACAATACTTGTATGACAAGAATGTATCTTCTTCTAAATTAGAATGTAGGAGAGTAGAGATTACGTTACTCACTAAGTATTATAAAAAATAGACATATTTCTTATCACAATGTGATCTATGAAGACAGAATGAAAAAATGTACGAATATTATTCAATTGGAAAATTAACACGTGAGTTTTCAATAACAGCTCGGACTTTGCGTTATTATGAAGAAGAGGGGCTTCTTATTCCTTTTCGGCGTGGAAATACACGGCTTTATACACAAACGGATCGTCATAAGTTAAAACAAATACTGCGTGCTAAAAGAGTTAAATTTTCGTTGTCTGAAATATCTGATATGTTGACAATGGTTGAAAAACCACCTGATGATGAGAAAAAGCTTAAGAAGTTAATTGCAGGAATTCATAAAAAACGAGCTGATTTAAAGCAGATGCAGCATGATATTGATGATCTTCTACAGGATTTGGAACGAATTGAGGAGAGTTTTTTTGAGAGCTTAGCGGAGTTGGGGGTTAATCATTGATTATAAAATTTATTTCATCTGCTTTTAGACAATTTTCTTTCTATTAAAAGAGATAGGTTATACTATCTCTAAGGGGAATCTTTAACACTACGTGAAATGTGTGAGTTATTTAAAGAAATAGAGTGTTCGAAAAAAGCTGCGAAGGTATTTTCGCAGTATATTGTCCTTGATAAGCAAAAAAATTATTTTTCATAAAGAAAGTAAAAACAATGGCAGTTTCTCCTATGAGTGTTTTTCAATCTATTTTGTCACGAAAGTCAATTCGCGCTTTTACTGATCAGCCAGTTAGTTTGGAAACAATCAAAGAAATCTTAAAACTTGCAGCACGTGCACCATCTGGAACAAATATTCAGCCATGGCAAGTGATTGTGCTTACAGGAAGTGTATTACAGAAAGTAGGGCAAGAGCTTTCACAACTTGTGCTTTCAGGTGTAAAAGGAGAGCGTGAATATAGTTATTATCCACATCAGTGGCGTGAGCCTTATATTTCAAGACGTCGAAAAGTTGGTTTGGATCTTTATCAGAGTCTTGGAATTCAAAAAGGTGATGAAGAAAAAATACTTCATCAAAAGGCGCGAAATTTTTTATTTTTTGATGCACCTGTAGGACTCTTATTTACAATGGATCACGACATGGAAATGGGGAGTTGGCTTGATTTGGGTATGTTTATGCAGACCATTATGTTAGCTGCACGTGGATTTGGATTAGATACCTGCCCTCAAGCTGCTTTTGCTGATTATCATAAACAGATTCGTACGCTTTTATCTATTCCTTCTGATCGCCATATTATCTGTGGTATGGCACTTGGTTATCGCGATATGAGCGCTCCAGAAAACAATTTTGAGACAGAACGAGAATCGTTAGAAAACTTTGTACGTTTCATTGAAACATACCCATAAAATATTTTATATAATTAAGCATACGTTTTGAAGAACTTGGTGCATTATGAAAAATATTTCCGATAAGAATTTCGCATCCTTATTGAATTTTAATATTGCGTATTAACACTTATTTTACTAAGTTTGAAACATTAAGAGCGGTGACTCTAGGGGCATTGTCCGTTTTTTGAAGGTTGGCTTAATGGAAAACACTATAGAGAGAAAGTGCTGGGTGGTAGCAAGACGAGCGACATTCGTGTTTATTGCTGTCATTTTTTTAGTTTATCTCGCAATTTGATTTTAAACGGGACAAACGTTATGAAAAAGCATATATGCTCAAGCTGTACTATAGTTTTGAGGTGATACGTGTTTCTATCTGTTTTTGAACTTTTTAAAATTGGGATTGGTCCTTCCAGCTCACATACGATGGGGCCGATGACAGCTGCTAATATGTTTTTGCAAAAGATAGGAGATTTTTCTCAGTCGTCTGATATTCAAGTTTCTCGTATACGTGTTTATCTTTATGGTTCTTTAGCTTTCACGGGTATTGGTCATGCAACAGATAGGGCTATCATATTAGGACTTTTAGGAGAAAAAGCTTCTACTGTTGATCCTGATAGCATGGGGGGGTTGTTAGAAAAAGTTATACGTGAAAAAAAAGTGCAACCAGAAGGCCATCCCGCTTATCAGTTTGATGTGCAGCATGATCTTATTTTTGAACGAAAGCAAATCCTCCCTGGACATACAAATGGACTGGCCTTTGAAGGACTTAATACTGATGGGAATGTTCTGTTGCGGCAGATTTATTATTCTATCGGTGGTGGCTTTGTTGTGACTGAGGATGAATTAAGCCATATAAATGATAATATACAACCAGAAGCATTTGAGGTGCCATATCCATTTGATTCTGCTTGTACAATGTTATCAATGGCAGAAAAATCAGGACTTTCAATTGCTGAAATGAAGCGCTTAAATGAAGAAACAAAGATAGAGCGTTCTTCTCTTGATACAGGGCTTGATGAAATTTTTTCAGCGATGACAAATTGCATTGATAGAGGTCTTTCACAAGAAGGTGAGTTGCCTGGTGGATTGCGTGTTCTAAGGCGTGCTAAAAAGCTGCATGAAACGCTTTTGAAAAATCAAAAGAAAAATCACAATTATCCACTTTGGGCAAATGATTGGCTTTCGGTATATGCCATAGCAGTCAATGAGGAAAATGCAGCAGGTGGTCGTGTTGTTACAGCCCCAACAAATGGGGCCGCCGGTGTTATCCCAGCAGTTTTGCGTTATTATCTTCAATTTAATGATGATTCAGATCGAGAGGGAATACATAATTTTCTATTAACGGCAGCAGCTATAGGCGGTGTTATCAAACATAATGCCTCTATTTCTGGTGCAGAAGTTGGGTGTCAAGGTGAAGTTGGAACGGCATCTTCAATGGCCGCAGCAGGGTTGACCGCAGCGTTAGGTGGAACACCAGCTCAAATTGAAAATGCGGCAGAAATTGCGCTTGAACATCATTTGGGAATGACATGTGATCCTGTTGCAGGTCTTGTACAAGTTCCTTGTATTGAGCGTAATGCAATGGGAGCTGTTAAGGCGGTAACGGCTTCTTCTCTTGCGTTATATGGTAATGGAGATCATTTTGTTTCTCTTGATGCTTGTATAGAAACAATGCGCCAGACTGGTCATGATATGAGTGAACGCTATAAAGAGACAAGTAAAGGTGGTCTTGCAGTTAATACAATATCTTGTTAGGAGCTGGAGCATCTTTCAATCCATAACTGGACTTTTTGGAGGGGGATCGTATTTCCTGATAAAGCTTGTGCTTTTTGTTACTTATAAATTAAAATTCCACTTTAATGCAGCAGCAGCTTGAAATAAATTCGAGATGATTCAGTGTTTTCTTAACGAATAATAGCTTCGGCATGAAGGCTTGGAGGGAGAGTATTGTTAGTATCTATCTGATTTGTATCTAAAATGGGAAAAAGTCTAATTTAGAAAAAGTAAAAAAGCGTAAAGTAAAATTAGTGATCAATCTGCCATTATTTTTTAGCTGGGTTTTATGGCTTTTTAAAGTTTCCATAGCCATATCTTTTAAGTAATGGAAGATTATGCCTGAGTATCCAAGGAAAATTTGTTTTAAATCTGAATAATTATGATGAGGAGAGAGAATTTTAAAGATTTTAATTTTTTGGAAGTAAAGATTTTTGGGCACCTAGTATGGTAAAAAATACCTTAAAAAGAAATGCTAATTTACAATAATTAAGAGATATATTGGGAATATCTTTTTTATTTATAAATTCTGTACCGTCAAAAAAACTAAAATAAATAATAACGTATACATTAAAAATATTTATCAAAATTCTCATGAGAATAGAATGCATGCGATAGAACATTATCGTGTTACTCATTCATGAGTTTGTTTTAAAAAAATATCTCTCAACGCTCCCAAACTCATTTCACGGTGGTGTCCGTGAATGGTATATAAAAAGCAAGTAAAATAAAATAGTTATGTCTAATATGGGGGAATAG
>NZ_JBHILX010000016.1:0-18122 GCF_042193585.1 Bartonella sp. PS7NMGDW | reverse complement strand
GTTTCCATGTTTTATCTCCTTGAATATGCTGGAGATACAATGTCTTTTTGCCAATTATGTTCCAAAAGTGGTAAATATGCGCCAAAAAGGGATAGGAAAGACCGAACACAAGACGGTGATCATTACTTAAAATTCTGGAGTATTTATTTTATTATTTCATTTTTTTGTAAAAACAGCGCATCTTCTAAAATTTTAGTTTTTATATTGTACTTATAATTAAAAGAATGCTTCAATTATTCAAAATAAATATCAAAAGTATTCAATTCAAAAAGCTATGAGAGATAAAAGAGAAGGAAGAAACATTAGTGTTCTAAGCTGTTTTTCCTTCTCTTATTATTCTATATCAAAACAATGCTAGAAAAGCTTTCTAAGTTCTTTGAGTAAAAACTCCCAAAACCAGAGAGGAAAGTTGAAAAGTTTTGAGACAATGTCCAAAAGTTTCGAGATTCTCTCCAAAGTTTGTTTTTTAGTTTCGCCCGCAGTTTTTTTATACGATGTAAGAGCACTTTGATTTGAGAGATAAATTTGGTTTGATGGACCATCTTGTACTAAGAAAGTGCATTTTGTAAAGGTCATGTGTTCCACCTTTATGACGTAGGGATTATGAACTGTAATCGGTTCATAGGTGCTACAGGTTTTCACTTTTGCATTTGCAGTTGTCATGGATTCTGTTTCAAATGTATGTGTGTAAAGGTTACTTGTGCATTTTTCGGGTTTACTGTCGATTAAAGTACATTCATCCATTATGCTTTTTATGGCTGCATTTACTTTGTTTATAAAGTTTTTGAGATGTTTAGAAAATTGAGTTTCTAAGGATAGGATTTTTAGGGATGGGATTTTTATGATTGTATTCATTTTATCAAGTTTTTTTAATACTTTTTTTATTAAAGTCCCGTAAATGTCTTTAATGTTTAAAAAATCACGAACACCAAGTTTACTGATGGCATTATAGGACCACCCTGAAAGACATGCGATCATTTCAATTGATTGCTCGTCGCCTTCTTTGCTCTGTATTGCTTTTAAGTCTTTAAATTTCGGGCGGCGTAAGGTGATTTCTGTGTATGTCTTTCCTTCCACTTTAATAGGTACAAGTAATTGGTACGTGGCTAGTTCTGTTATATTCATTAATAGCTTCTCCTTGCTTTCTAAATTAGATGCAGAATGATTTATCAAATTTCCATTATAGCATGTTTGTCAATAGCTTAGGCAGTAAACTTGGTGATGGTTATGTAGAATGAAATTCTAACAAAATGGACAAGATGAATTTAGATTTTAAGGGGAGACAGAAGCGCAATTTGCTTTATGATATTAGTGGGCTATTAAGTTTGTTTGCTCAATTATTTGTGTTGATAAAAACTTCTCCATGAGCCATTGTTATATGCTGTATTGTTACAATAATATTTGTGTGGGGAGTTTTAAGGAGAGGGAGTTTGTGGCTTCTTTTTTCTTTGAGCGTTGTAAACCACCTCTGATAAAAGATGTTGTCGGAAAAGTGATGTTGTTATCATGGAGAGGGATAGAGTTTGGGAGCGTTTTTGTTGATGATATCAATGAAAAAAAGCTGATGAAGATAGGGCAACATGAATACAACAAAATGCGCTATTTCGGATTGGGAAATATATCTCTGAAGGAGAGTTTTGATCTTTTAGCTTCTTTTGCGTATAGTTTTAAAATTGCGATTTGCTATGCTTTAAAATTAATTATAAAGTGAAGCACTAAGTGTTTATTTACGTGTTGCGTGTGCGTGCGGATCAGACATTGGATTTATGTATCAACAAGATGAATTATTCTCGAATAAAGTAAAAGAATAAAGAAAATTTATTATTTTATTCCCTGTGGATAAAGTTAAAATAGATTTATATTTATAAATATAAATTATTATTTTTCTATAAACGTAAAATTTAAATATTTTTAAATTTAAGAAATGTGACTTTCCTGATGAAACATAAATATACATTACCATTCATTATACTTATCGTATGTTTATCAACAGGAGGTTTGATTTCTACCGATATTTTTTTACCAGCACTGGGCGATATGCGTCAATATTATCAAGTGACACAATCTCAAATTCAAAGTGCAGTGGCGGTTTTTTTGTTGGCATTGGCACTTGGACAGCTCATTTATGGGCCGCTGAGTGATAATTTTGGGCGTAAAAAAACACTTCTATTGGGCTTATTCTTGTGGTTATTTACGACACTTGGTGTGATTTATACGGTTCATATTCACGCTTTTCTTGTGTTACGTTTTTTGCAAGGTCTTGGTGCTTGTGCGGGACTTGTCTTAAGTCGTGCAATTATCAATGATTTGTTGGATAAAAAAGCGGCTGGAAAACTTTATTTGATTGTTTTCCCTTTTATTGGAATGTCACCAGCACTTGCACCTTTCATTGGTGGACTTTTGATACAAGCTTTTCATTGGCAGGCAACTTTTATCTTTTTAAGCTTTTTTATATTTTTGACCATTTTTCTATGTTGTTTTGTGCTAAGCGAAACTCTACCTCCTCAGAAGCGGCAGCATTTTTCTCCGGTAGGATTTATGAAGGCATATTTAGGTGTTCTCAGAAATAAACAATTTATTTTTTATGCACTTATTCCGTGTTTTTCTTACGCTGCCTATTTTGCTTATATTGTGGAGTCGCCTTTTTTACTCACGACTTTGGGGTTATCGCCGATACACATTAGTTATAGCTATATTGGTGTTTCGTTTCCCTATATTTTGGGAAATCTTTTGGCGCGATGGTTTTTTGAGCGCGAGTCTATGGAAAAGACTGTGGGGAGAGGGTACATTATTTTTGTGATAGGTGGTGTGCTGTTTGCTTTGCAAATGTATCTAAGCCCATGGCCCCTTGTGACAAGTTTTATGGCTATTGCTGTTCTTACTTTTGGCAATGGTTTTTTATTGCCGTTAGGAACAGCGTTGGCTATTTCATCGCATCCGAAAGCTGCGGGAGCAGCTTCTGGTGTTATGGGATCTTTGCAATTAGGAAGTGCGGCACTCAGTGCAGCGGTTATCGGAAAGATATCTGGTCATAGCCCACGGGCTATGGCAACTTTGTTAGCTGTGTGTTGTATGATTGGTTTTATCATTTATATTCAAAAAGCGCGTCATTTTATGACTTCAGAAATGAACTGAGTAAAATGATAAAAAGAAAGCATTATGCGGAAATGTTTTTGATGTTGTTCACGAATGGGGTACCTGTACATTAGATGAATTTTTTTATTAAGTTGTTGGATTGAGTGGGTTTAAAATTTGTTACAAGCTTAGTTTGAGTTTAACAAATCGATTATGATGGGGGGAGAGTATGAGCCTAGAGTTTCAACATATTTTCATTATATTGGATGGGAAAAGTTTTGGCTCTAATGCATGTTTTAAATAAGGGGAGGAGTTGATCAATGAGCCTTCCTATTATTATTCTTTCTCCTGTAATGCCAATTTGGGATGGTGGTGTTTTTTGTTCTCCATTGACAAAGCTATGCTTATCAAAAGGATACCCAGTCACTCTGCTGGATACACTTTCTCTTTTTCCTAAGAGTTCTCATGTGCTCAATCATGCTGCTGTAGACATTTTATCTTTTATGGCAGAAAAACTTAAAAGCTATTTTAAAGAGCCCGCAGTGCTTGTGGGATTTTCTATGGCTGGAATGTTGGTACAAATATTGGCAGCACGGCTTCCCAATGTTCAAGCTGTGCTTGCTGTGAATGCACCTGGCTATCCAGATAAGGTTTTGCAACGGCGCCTTGGAGATATTCTTGCCTCCTTAGAAAATAATGATTTGTCGGGGGCTTTGGAAATACTCAATGGTTTTATGCATCCTTCTGGCATTATGAAAAAAAGAGTTTTATTGGAGATTCCCGATAAACAAAAAAGCGTGGCAATTGAACGCATGAGAAGAGGGTTTAAACTCTTATTAGAAATAGATGCTAGAGATGAAATAGTTAAGTATAAGGGGAAGTTTTTAGCTTTAGTGGGAGAAAAGTCACAACTTGCAACGGTAGATAATCAGACGAAAAGTCATAATCTGAACCATGAATATAAGATTATTTCTGGTGCTGGTACGCGTTTGTGGGAGGATAATCCTACTATGACAGATGCAGTCATTGATGAGTGGATTGATGAGTTATGAAAAAGAAAGTTCTTGTATTACCTGGTGATGGGATAGGACCAGAGGTTTGTGATGCTGCGTTGATGGTTTTAGAGCAATTCCAATTGCCGATTGAGTTTACTTATGGTGATATTGGTTTTGAATGTTGGAAACAAGAAGGAGATCCTGTCCCTCAAGCAACTTGGCAAAAAATTATTCAGAGTGATGCCATTTTACTTGGAGCTGTGACCAGTAAAGGAAAAGAAGCGGCTTTAAAAGAACTTGCACCGCATTTAAAAGAGCAAAAACTTGCCTATGTGTCACCGGTTATTCAGCTTCGCCAAAAATTAGGGTTGTTTGCAAATATACGCCCTGTCAGATACATCTTTGGTCCGAGAAAACCTTTTCATTTTTGTGTTATCAGAGACAATAGTGAAGGCCTTTATGCTGGATTGGATTTTCGGGGTATTTCTCCTGAAACAGCCGTTTGGCTAAAACATCCCAATTTAACAAAATATGGGCTTGAGGAAGCTGCGTGGACAGTCCGTTTGCAGACACGCTTTGGTTTAGAGCGGTTATTTGAATATGCTTTTTCTTATGCGAGGAAATATGGCTTTAAGCGCGTTACTTTTGCTGATAAGCCCAATGTTATGCGAGAAAGTGGACAATTTTCTCAGGAAATTTTTGAGAAGATTGCGCAAAACTATCCGGAAATTGAAGCAGATATTCATAATGTTGATGCGGTTGCTTTGTGGATAGCAAACAAGCCAGAGCAATTTGGGGTGATTGTTGCTGAAAACATGTTTGGCGATATTCTCTCTGATCTTGCCGCTGGAGTCATGGGGGGATTGGGGCTTGCTCCTCATGTGAATGTGGGGAGCGAGATTGCTTGTTTTGAGCCTGTTCATGGCAGTGCACCACGTATTGCTGGACAGAATAAAGCAAATCCTTCTGCGATGCTTTATACCACGGCTTTACTTTTAGAGCATTTAGGTTTTAAAGATGCAGCAAAACAACTATCTGAGAGTGTTGATCAGGTTATTCGTGCTGGAAAAACTGTTACCTATGATCTTGGAGGTGTAGCCTCTACCCGTCAAATGGCTGAAGCTGTTCGCAATGTTCTTGTGAATCCTGTCTCTATTTGTCATGCGGCAATTATTACGATTGGTGATGAACTCCTTTCAGGACAATATTTGAATACGAATTTGCAGGATTTGAGTCAGAGCTTGAATAAAAGAAATATTCAAGTCACGCGTCATTTTGTTTGTGCTGATCAATTACAGCAAATCAGTGAGACTGTTGTTTCTTGCCTTGGACAAGAAGATCTTATCATTATCAGTGGGGGATTGGGACCAACATCAGATGACATAACACGTGATGCGGTTTCTCAAGCTGTAAAGCAGCCTTTGGTACATCATGAAGATGTTTGGCAAACAATAAAAGGTCAATTACAACGATTAGGGATTTTGGTGGATAAGAGTAATGCGCGTCAAGCATTGTTTCCTGAGACGGCAACCGTGCTTGATAATCCTACGGGTACAGCACCAGGCTTTTATCTTTCTTGTGATGGAAGTACGCTTGTTGTTTTGCCTGGTCCGCCATCACAGGCTCTTGCGCTTTTAGAGAATTATTTAGAACACAACGAGAAGAAATATTCTTTTGTATCGCGTGCGGGGTATGCATGGACTTTGATTGGAATTGATGAAAGTACCATTGCGCAGTGGGTTGATTGTCATCTTGAAAATGAGCCATTTGAACGGCATTTTTTATGGAAAAGCCCCTATGTTCTTGTGCAGCTTGTTGGTCAGTCATCGGCACCTTTGGCACAGCATTTAATCGAACAATTTGAAGATCATTTTCACTCCTATTTGGTTGGTGCAGAAGTTACTACTGCTTGTAAACAATTGAAAAAGCATACAGAGGTTCATTGGTCTTCCAATGATCCATATCTTTTAAAATATTTTCAGCCCATAGAAAAAAGTACAAAAAATATTCCACTGCTTGAGGTTGAAGTGAGCCTAGAACCTTCTATCGAGACATTAGAAAATCAAGAAGAAAGCCTTGGACATGCCACGATGACTATACGGATGAAAGGTTATGGTGATGATCGTGTAACTTTTCCCTATACGCGACCACTTTTAGGTGCCGTCTTACAAGAATATGCAGCTTGGTTGGTTTTAAAAAGAGTTTTGCAAACTGAGAAAAGCAAATGAACCTCTATGGGGACGTAAAAATATTGCTCAAATTATTGAACGTTCTATTATAAGAAGTATTTTGATCCTTTTCTTAAGTGGTTTTTATCTATAGGTTAAACTTTCTTTTAATGTGTAATTAAATCACTTTGATTAATTCAAGATTAAGAAAAACTTTACGATATTAGGCTTGCTACATTCAATATTTATAATGATTAATTATTATTATAAATCAATTCGTTATCTTTCATAGAGCTGATGACAAGGAATCCAGAGACTTCATGTGCCTCAAGCGTTGTAAATAATTGAGATTCTTTGTAAATCAAAAAGCGATGGTGTGAAAAGACAAGAAGTTGTGTCATTTACAGGAAAGCTTTGCAAATTTTATTGAAAAATATGTCCAGTTTATTGCGAATATGTGCCATTCAGTTATCTGATAATAAATTGCTGTAAAGAGCTTATAAAAATTTTTCCTTTAAGTTTTTGTGTGATTGCACGATCGTTGGGTGTTCGCTTCCGAGGGGCGATATTTTTCAATGTGATAACAGGAAGAATTATTTTTCTGTAAGACGTGAAAATTCAAGGAGTGATTATTTTATGCTTTTGTTTTCTTTTCGATTGGTAATTTTTAGGAATTTGTTTGAGGAAAATATTTAATGCGGTGCGTTTGTGAATGTGGTTAAAAACATTTTACGCGTGTGTGGGGGAGAAATAAAATGTGTCTTAATTGTTGATAAGAGTGTCAATGTTTTTGATGAACAAATTTTAGGCGTAATTCTTAGTATCTAGATAGGAAGTTCATTGCATTTTTAACAGTTCGTGTCCTATCTGTTGTGATGCGCAGTGGTCTTTTTTAGCAAAAAAGAAAGGGCTTTTATGTATCAGATTGATTACAACAGTTATCGTTCTGTCAAGAGTTTTAATCGTCGCGTTCGTTTTCTCGTTATGCATTATACGGCTCTTGATTTTAAATCCTCGATTATGGCGCTTACAGGAGAAAAGGTTAGTGCACACTATCTTGTTCCTGATCCTTCAGAGCAGACATATCGTGAAGCAGGCTTTAAGGACATGCGTATTTTTAATCTGGTTGATGAAAATGAGCGTGCATGGCATGCGGGTGTGAGTTCATGGGCTGGGCATAGTCATCTCAATGATGCATCTATCGGGATTGAAATCGTTAATTTAGCGACGGGTCATTCTGAGTCTCCAGAAGAGACAGTTGATTTTATGGCTTATCATGATGAGGGTGGTATATTTCCTCCTTATAATCCAATACAAATTGATGCCGTTAAGGAACTTGCCTTGAATATTCTTCAACGGTATCCCGATATTATGCCAACTGATGTTGTGGGACACAGTGATATTGCTATTGGAAGAAAAAGTGATCCAGGAGCAGCTTTCCCATGGAGAGAACTTTATAGGGCAGGTATAGGAGCATGGTATGATGATGAACTAAAAAGTCATTATCAAGAGCAATTTTCTAAGAACTTGCCGCCCAAAGAAGATATTTTGGCGAAGCTAAAATGTTATGGATATGACATTTCTGCTGCGTGTACCCAAACAGGATACAAAGATTTGATCCGAGCATTCCAACTTCATTTTCGTCAAGAAAATTATGATGGGATTCTAGATGTTGAAACAGCAGCAATTCTTTATGCATTGGTTGATAAATATTTTCCGTGAATTCAACGTGTTTTAATTGAAAATATGGTTATGATGACGTGTAAGCCTTTTTCTTATCAAGAGAGGCTTCTTTTTTCCAATGCGCTTTATGTAAAAAAGGGCATTAATCGTGTAAAAAATCCCATGTACGGTATAAGGCGTTTTATGGAAACATAACGCTATAGAATGCTTTATGATTTCCAGAGATTAAATTTACTGGTTCTTTGTCTTATATTTTGCTTCCTTTTTTACAGTGACGTTCATAAAGAATATAATCTAAAGTCCTCTATTAAGTTAGCTTCATTTTTATGCTTAATAAAAGTGCCTAGAACCATCATAAACTTTTCCAGATCTCAATGTTACTACAGTCCTTGGAACTTAAAACGATTCATAAAGGGTTTTCTTTACTCGTTTTTATTCACACGGCTCTCTCCATTCGTCGTGTACAAGTGAATGGTTTTGGTTGATTGAAACATGGGACAGGTCTGAAATGGAGAATCCTACGATATTCTGGACTTTTATTCAACATGCAAAATAATAAATTGTCATTATAAATTAATGTGATGCAGATTCAAAAAAAGGTGGGTCGTTTACAGATTGCTACTGATAGGAGTCTCTATTCTTTAGATGGGGAAGAGGTTAATTCATTTTTTGAAGATATATCTATTTTCTCTTTTATTGCTTTAGGGGATATTTTCATCGTTTTGATAACATGTTTCTTGATGATTAAGTTTTTTAATGCGCGGCAGTGTTGTAAAATGTTGTGTTTTAGGATGTTAATAGAAGACACATTCATGCATATCAAAAACACAATGATGTCTTGTTTTTTTCAATATTTTATTTGTTCAGTACAGAACTTACCTGAGAAGTTCATGACCTAAATTAACAAAGGTTAGGTATAAATTACCAACAAAAATCAATTTGGTAATAAAGAAAAGGTATTTGTTCACCTGGGTACGCAAGAGATTGTTTGAATGGATGTGTAAGAACCCACGTATGCAGTGTTCTTATCAAGTACATCAGGTTAATTTTCTGAGAATATTTTTGTGAAAGTGAGTATTTTTTTTCAAAAAGACAAGAAAATAACGATCAAGAAAGATGCTCATGATGTTTGATTACAAAAATAAAAACTGGCAACATATGTTGCCAGTTTTTAAAATCTTTAGCTTAAATAGTATTAGAATGAACGCTGTAAACGGATCATACCTTGAAAAGCACTTTTCTTATTGAATAAATGTTTTTCATCATTATTTTTATCCGTCACAACGCGATCATCATTCCAAGAAACATAGGTTAATTCAGGTGTAATCACAAATCCTGGAACCAGCGTGTATGTAATATTTACAGAAGTTGCAAAGGTTTTTACAGCACTATAAGAAACTTGAGCATTCAAATTTGCCTTCGGAGTGAGTTTGTAAGTGGCACCCGCCCAAGCAGCCCATTTACCACCCCAGTTTGCATAAATCGTTGTGCTTTGTCGTGATAATTCATCATTTTCATTTACTGTGTAGTAATCAAGGCCGTTTTTATAACCAGCCATTACCCATAGATTGAAACGATCGTTGACATTGAAATCTGCACGTACTTTTCCAGCCCACTTTTTGTAGTAAGTATCATATGCTGCAACCGCTGAAAAACCACCCCATTTTTGCATAAACTTGATACCCAAAACTACATTGGGTGTGTAATTTTTAATTGCTTTACTTGGAAGAGTATCCTTCGTGATAGGAACAAGCTTATCATCTTTATCAATATAGTATCCGCTTATTCCAGGAAGAGCATCTGAATTATTGCCTAGTTCAGCTCCGATAATAGCAGAAAAGCCGGAGTCACCATTAAAGGTGTAGGAAATAAAATTAGTGCGTGTTGTGCCTGCAGGTGCTATGCTGTCATCATTGAGAACATTTCCATAATCACCAGTCCAGCTGTTGAAAATTGTGTCATCAAGACCTACGCGAAACCCCCCCAGTTCAATGTAAGCGGCTGAAAGCCTTGCACCAGCTTTATCACCACCATCACCCCAGCTTGAGAAAATTCTTGCATATGAACGAAGTGTCCCCATTTCTGTTTCAGAAGCTGCTTGAAAAACAAGGGTGAGCCGTGATGATGCGCCATAGGTTTTTCTTTTTTGGTTCAGTTCAGTTTCGCTTGTTGCATCGATATTATCACCGCCTATAAAATCAGTACGAACATTTCCTGATAAACGCATGCAGGTTTCTGTTCCAGGGATATAAAAATATCCTTTTCCGTAGGCATCACAAACGCGAATATATTCTACAGGTTCGGGTTCGGGGATAATTGTTGAAGCAGCATGTGCTCCAGAAATTGTTAAAAAAGCTGCTGTAGAGCTTAAAAAGAGGGATTTAATATTCATATAGGATCTCCGAGGTCCGTTAATTTTCTTCTAAATTCTAAAGGGTATCATTTACCTAACGCATTAAGGACAAAGACATAAGTAAAATACGCGGCACTTGTTATCTTAGCTATACTAATCTTTTTAGATATTCAAATATGAAATTACCTTTTTGTAATGTATACATGTACTATTCGAGATAATGTGGTAAAAAAGACACAATTTTTGTTTTGTTAACTTTTTATCCCTATGGGCTCAATAGGAGAAAAATTTCAGATATTTGGGAAAAAAATCGAAAATGTCTTGAACTTTCTGTTGATACCATTTATGCCTCTCTGTTGGAGAGGTGGCCGAGTGGTCGAAGGCGCTCCCCTGCTAAGGGAGTAGGGCTCAAAAGGCTCTCGAGAGTTCGAATCTCTTCCTCTCCGCCATCTATTGTTATAAAAGCAGTTGATTGTGTATAGGAATTTTTTTCAGTGATTTGTGCTCATTTGCTTTTCTGCTAATCTCAATTTTGTGAAGTTTTTTGATTGCTTTTCTTGCTAGACGTTTTCTATCAGCTACTCTGCTATAGAGTGGTGCTATTTTATCTTCCTTCCATCTCAATTTATGTGCGAAATTGTATTATGTGCGAAATTGTAATACCTGTATTAGCAGCGCGTGTGGTTGCTCATTTTCTTAATTCCTGTGTTGATTTTAAATTTTATGTTTCATGAAACAAGTTACAAAAATTTCTTTTCTAATGGTGTAAACTAAAGCAAAACCAATGGGGGATATTTTAAGCGCAATATGTTTCATGTAAATCGCTATGCCAATTTATATTAAAGTAAATATGATCAGTTGTGGAAAAAAATATCCTGAGAAAAATAGGTTTGGTTCAAAATTTCTCATGCTTTTGTTGATAAAGGAAAGCGAAGCTCTGTTATAGCATCACATTGACGTTGCATATTTTTTAGCTAAGGATTGCTTATTTATTTTTATGGATATAGGGAGCAGCACGCACGTTTGTAAGAATAAGCGGCCGTAAAGCTAGATGTTACGGATTTTGTTCTACAAAGTGTTTTTGACTTCCCTATATCGTTCCAATCGTTTGGTGGCACATTTATTTTATGACGTTGTTTTGCTAAGCTTTTGCTTTTGTGTGTCAATCAGCACTTACTCCTTATACAACAGCATATTTGAGATCAATATTTAAGATGGTTTACTGCTTTATCGGTTATGTCAGCGTTTATATGCCAAATAGGGGAGAAAATATTGTATATATTTGCTAGCGAGTCATTTCTAAAAACGGAAGGATCTTTTTAATTTTGAGAAAATATAAAAGCGGAAAAGGTGGAAGTTATCTCTTATTTTTATCATCATCTTATTAATTCAGTTTTATAACTTTCATAAATCTCTATGGTCGTGTCTTTTAAATAATGAAGATTATGTGTCTTACGCTTTTGTTTATCCCGTTGGGATTATGCCTCTCATATAAAAAGAATGTTCTAAACACAAATATACTTGTGTTGCCAATTTATGCACTTGTGTTAAAGAGATATCTTTCAATGTGTATAAGCCCATTTTGCGACGGCACCTCTTAAATGGTATAAAACGTAAAAGTTTCTGTGAGGCATATAAAGTCTTATAGTGCCACACCATTTGTATACTTATGAAGATGCAAAGAGGCATATTATACTCCTGCTTCCATTTTGTGATAGATTTTAACTATGAGAGTTCATAAAAGGCATTTTTTCTTTTCTAAATTGTTTTTATTTATACGGCTTTCTCCACTTAATGATGTGCAAGCAAATGATTTTGATTGTTTCAACCATAAAAACAGATTTGAAAAGAAAGAATCTTACAATATTCGAGTTTGCTATATTATCATTATAAATCAATGTGTTGCTTTATAATTTCATTGTATATTGAACGTTGGATGTGGCAATGCTCTCAAAAAAGTATCGATTTCTTTTAGAAGAAAACATTGTGGGTGAAATGTTATGGTTTTTCTCTCATAGCGATTTGTGGGAGTGTTTCATCCATTTCATGACAACCAAACCACACATGAAAAAAGTAATGGTCGGTAATATTAGATAGTAAGATGGAGAAACTTTTGCAGGAAGAAAAGAAATAATACTTAATACTGTAATTGAAAATATTCTTCCGCTAAAAGATACAGCACCAACAATACCGGAAATATGCTGCGTTTGTTTTTGGTTAAGTTCTGAGAAAAATAAGCTTTTGGCCCCTATTGGTACAGTGCAAATAAATCCATGGATTAAAGAGAAGGCGATGACTGATGCAGCAGTTTGATGGCTATGAACTAAAAAATAGAGCGCTATGCACATCAGCGCAGAAAAGAAGGAAAAATATTTTATAGAATTCTTATATTTTTTATCAAGAACATGATACTTAGACATCAGTAAATTTGAAAAATATTGTGCTGAAAAGGCTCCAATATGGCAGCACATCAAGACGAGCATTTGCGAACCGTTGAGGTGATGAATTTTTCCTCCTGAAAGTATTATCGGTTGCCAGAAATGATAAATAATCTGAATACCAGCGCTAAAAAGGCACATGAGGAAAATAAACCATGCTCCTCCTACTGTATTTTGAAATATCCAGAGCGTTTCCTTGGCATTGTGCAAGATTGTTTTTGTTTTGGACGTTTCAATTGTCGTTTTCTTTTCTTCCGGAACAATAAGGAATATCAAAAAAATAAATCCCATCATGAGGCATGAGATGATATATCCCATAAAATATTGTCCAGAGTAATAGATCGTTCCAATTCCTACAATTCCACTGAGAATACTTCCGAAAGAGTTAACTTGGTGGTAGAGATGAGCATAATGCGAAAAGTGATCCTGTTTATCGCCTAGAGAATGGTAAATCCATCCGTCAATGGCGCTGACAATGATGCAAATGCCCGCTGCATAGAGAATTTGCGCAATAATAAGTGCTGTCATATTAGGAGCTTGAAGGCATAGAAGATAAAATACTCCTGTCATAAAGACCCCAGCCATAACGGAATATTTACGTCGATATCTGTCAGATAAAACAGCGCAGGGAAAATCAAGCAGCAGAATGGTGGTGGAAAAGACAACCTGAAGCAGAGCTAATTGCGCCAGACTAACTCCCATGGACATTAAAAAAATAGCATGGTAAACACCAATGAGCATGCGGACAGCATTATAGGATCCATAGTTGAGAGCGAGGGTGCGTGGTCTGTTCATTGTGTTGTTCCACAAACCTTACAGTGAGGATTTTTCTTTAGAGAACGCTCTTCTGTGAAAAGTTGGCTGCTCCATATCCCCACACGGTGATCAGTGGAAAGAAGGCTTCCATAACCACCCAAAAATTTAAGAGCATCATTAGCACACATGGCAGCTGAAAGTGCATTAACAGGGGGAAATGTAGCAACTTTGAAGTTATTATTAATCATAACACAAGCTTCATAAATAAGATGATCACTTTTTGCTGGAAGATTACCTATAGACGAGCTACATGCGTAACAACCAGTTTTACCAGGTATGTAAAATGGACCAAAGACAGCTATATCATTAACATAACCGGAATTTATATAGGCTTGTTTATTTTTCACACACCATTCATTGATCCATAGGCCTAGCTGAACAGGTGAATCAGCAGAAATGATCCATAAATCAGCTTTGGGTAATTTGTTGATATCCTCTTTTTCAGTAATCAACATTTGTAATTCATGAACTTCAATTTGGCTGTTTCTCCGCATCAGCTCACGTTTAAGAACAGTTGTTTTCGGAAGACCGATATCTTCTTCAGTAAAAAGAATTTGTCTGGTAAGGTTGGTTATCTCGATCACATCATTGTCAACAAGAGTCAATTTTCCAACGCCAGAGGATGCAAGCATTGCTGATACATGATTACCAATCCCACCACACCCTAAAATGACGACACTTTTTTGCAAAAGAGTATGCTGAACGGAGGTTGGATGCATACCATAGCTTTGATAATGGAGATGACTTCTGGAATATCGATTATTGAGGATATTGTCTGATGTTTCAGCTTTGACAAGAAAATGGTTAGAAACAAGAAAATCAAACGCACGGTCAAAATTTTCTTTTAACATGATTAATGATAGTGAATTGTAAACTTCATCTACTGTCTTTTTTTTGATCCATTGTGCCGCAATAAGCACTAAGTTCTCCCAAAAATTTTTATCATTGATAATAAACTGCTTTGAACCTGCACCAAAAATAGCATCCTCTTCACGAACAACAACACGTGTGTATTTTCCTAAAATATATTGTTGTTTCATTTCTCCTCCCCACTTGTAGAGTAAACCAACTTTTCCCTAGATTTATTTTCTAGGGAAAAGAATTTTCTTTAGTCATTAATTACATTCTGAATGATCCATGATCCCCCCCTTTATTGATGTTTTCATTATTCACCACATTACATGGGAGGAGGATCCTATATGAAAATATTATTATTGTAAATACATTTTTATGATGTAAAGTAAATATTCCTACATCAAATATTGATGAATGTACATTGAGAAAAGAACGCATCTCATCAGTTTAAAACTCTATGATCTTTATCAACTTAAAAGTAATAGCATAAAATATACGATAAAAAATGAATAAATTTCAATCTTTGTAAAAAACACAAACTTTTTTACTGCTGCTGATAAAAAACAAAGCTATATTATAAAGTAGTCGATCACTACATTGATTGTGGTTATCCGTTTTGTATACGCATCATTTCATAAATGTTAATATATTTATTAATCAAAATATTATTTTTGAAGCAATTGTAATATACTATTAAAATATTTTAAAGTTACCTATAAAGTGATTAAATTTCTCCTATAGAGATATAAAGCTAGACAGAAAAATCTATGACTATTTTATTGAATAAATTAGTTTTTATAGCTTTATTCTGTTTGTTAAGTATTTAATTTTTGTACAATTTATCCCTTTTTATTTTTATCATAGATTATTTTAAATAGATTTAATAAATTTCATTATTAATTTTTCAATACAAATTTAATTGTTTATTTTAATTTATTGCATACGAGAAAATAAAAAAATGTTTACAAAAAAAAGTTCTGTTGAGAGAAGGCTTATTGCTTATCATATTTTTGCTAACATATCTTTTATCTACCTCGCATGGCTATACGGGTATGGGTAAATTATTTTGTCCCCAAGTTGTTAAGGAACGTGATGATGCGGTTCAGAAGTTGGATTCAGCAAAGTTTGAAAAAGACAATGCGGAGAGAGGATGGAACGATACAATGGAAATATTGGGGGTGTCGGTAGAGGACTTGAAGAGAATAGCTTTTGAACAGCAGGCACTCTATTTTGCATTGCTGAAAAATATGCCAAATAACAAGCAACTAACTTATAAATATGAAATAACGCAAAAGCGGAATGCTGCAATTTTTGAACGGCTCGAGAAGGTTTTTACTTTATTTGAGCATGTTGAGAAAAGAACAGAGGCTTTTCGAGAATTAAATGAAGCAAATAAGCTTAAGGATCAGTCTCAAGCATTACATTATTTAGAAGTGATTTCTAAACATCATGAACATATTGATAACTTAAATCAAGAGATTAAAAGGCTCGATCACGAAGTTGATAATTTAAATAACAGGCTTCAAAGTCTGAGGAAAATATTTCGATAGGAAACGAAAAGTTATTCATTTAGAAGACACGTTTGAGCAACGAGATAAAGCTCTTACAGCACAAAGGAGGAAAGAAAAGTGACGGCTCTTATGGCGCTTTGCGGATGACAAAAGATGAGCTCATTCTCTCCCATGGGGAAAACCAAATCCATTTGAATAGCCAAGGTTTGGTGCTTTCTCATCAATCAACCCGTGTTGAATTAACGGGTAGTGTGCATATTCAAGCAGAAGATTTACAGCATAATCAAAAATCTGTTGGCGCAAGCCACAAACACGGTGGGGTCAAAATGGGTCCCTCCACAACCTCTTCCCCTCTTTAAAGGAGTTTATTATGCGTGAGAACACTTATGTTATTTTAACCAATGCCGATTTTGTTGCAGGCAAGCGTTCACCGGGCAAGGGTGAGGAAATTTGTTTAAGTGAGGAAGAGGCTAAATATCCGTTGCTGCTTGGTCAGATCACTGAAAAACCAGCACCTGTTGTTTCTGCGCCCCCAACTGTTTCTACCACAAAGACAAGCAAAGGAGCTTAAAGCATGCGGTGCGGGATGAGCGAAAAGGATGGCTCTCTTTTATATGGCTTTGCGCATTGTCAACAGTCACTTCGTAAATGTCTGACGACAAGAATTGGGACACGGGTTTTGCGTCGTCATTATGGATGTGATGTTGGAGCATTCCAAGACGCCAATGCTGATCCTGCGACGATGATGCAGCTTTATCAAGCAATTGTTGAAGCACTCGATGATCCAGAGTGTGGAGAGCCTGGGTTCTCGTTGCAGAGGATTGATCTGACAAAAGCAACGCGTGAAGGCACATTTCATTTGTTTTAACGGGCCATTTTGTTTTAACGGGTGTTTTTTATCCCGATGGGCATTTGGGGGATTGGTCACACAAAGAGCCAATGAGCATCAATTTAGAGGTTGGTGATGACAGAGTTTGAACCTTTATCCATTCCACAAGCTCCCCCTCCACAACTCCCTCTCCCACAAATTATTGAAGAGCTTTCTGTTGAAGCCATTTTAGAGCAAAAGATCACGCGTTTGACTGAGCTTTTTGCAGCGCATCATATTCCTTATAATGTGGAAAAGACGGCTTATGATCCGGTTGTCATTCAATTGCAAGCGGCGGCTTATGAAGAGTTGCTTTTGCGCCAGCGAATTAATGAAGTGGCGCGAGATAATTTACTCACATTTGCCCGTGGAACAAGTTTAGATCATTTGGGGGATTTTCATGGGGTCACGCGCCTTTTGGATGAAGATGATGAGCGGTTTCGCCGCCGCATTCGCTTGAATAGACAAGGACATTCCACAGGTGGCACAGCGCCACGTTACCAATATTTTGCCCTCTCAAGCGATATCCATGTCAAAGATGCTTTTGTTTATCGTGTGGCTAAAAGTCCACTTATTCATGTTGCGCTTTTTAGTGACGCTCCTTCAGGGGTGGCTGATGAGGCTTTAATTGCCAAGGTGCAAGCAGCCCTTGATGCCCCCCATGTTAAAATGACCAATGACCACATCTTTGTGAAAAGCGCGGTACAGCGGATGATCAATGTTTCTGCTGATTTTTGGTTGTTACCGGATGAAGGCTCCTTTGTTTTGGAAAGAGCGGAGCAGAATTTAAGAGCAGAATGGGCGCGTGCGCAAAGGCTTGGGCGTGATTTGTCTTTAAGTTGGATACTAAGCCGCTTGATGGTTGAGGGCGTTCACCATGTGAACATAACGCAACCTTGTGAGGATATTTTGGTCGCACCTGATGAAGCTGTAGCTTTGGGGGATATTGTTTTGTCTGAACGGGGGCGTGCTTATTGATGCTTTCCTCACTTTTGCCCCCGAATTCTAGCTTGTTTGAACGTTGTTTTGCAGAAGCAATGGCTCTTGACCCTCACGTTAAAACCGCACTGGAAGAAATACCCCGCGCGAAATTTATTACGCGTCCGCCTTCTTGGTTGCCCTTTTTAATAGACGAATATGGCTTACAAGAATTAAACCCTTATTTCTCTAACCTTTATGATTTAATTGATCAGGGTCTTGCATGGCAAAATATTCGCGGCTCCCTTGCGGCAATAGAGATGGGGCTTGAATGGCTAGGGATTTCGGCACGCTTTCAACCCGCCTGGACGGGGCGGGTATGGTGGAATTCCTTTCAACTTGATTTTGTTCAGTTGCCTGAACGCAAAAGCCTTGAAGTCAT